>QJXZ01000271.1 GCA_003248125.1 Gammaproteobacteria bacterium
ACGATTTGTCGCGCACCTACTTCAAGGACGAGCTCGACTTCCCCGGTCCGCGCACGATGCACACGGCAACTGCGTGGCTCGCGCACAACGCCGGCCAACACGATCGCTTTCTGCTGTTTGTCGATGAATTCGATCCGCACGAACCGTTCGATACACCGGCACCGTGGGCCAACCGATACGACCCAAACTGGCGCGACGAGCTGATCATCTGGCCGCCGTATTCGGTACGGACGGTGGAGCGTGGCGTCATGACCGCACGCGAAGCGCAACACGTTCGTGCCAACTACGGCTCCAAGCTTTCCATGATCGACCATTGGTTCGGTCAGCTCATGGACGTGCTCGACACCCACGATCTATGGCAGTCGACCGCCGTGATCGTGTGCACCGACCACGGCCACTACTTGGGTGAGAAAGACATCTTCGGCAAGCCTGCTGTGCCACACTACGAACCGCTCGGCCACACGCCGCTCATGATCGCGTGGCCCGGCATCGAGCACCGCCACATCGATGCGCTCACCACCAACGTCGACATCTACGCCACCCTCGCCGACGTCTTTGGTGTGGCATCCGAACATCGTACGCATGGCTACTCACTTGCACCGTTGCTGACCGGCGATTCTGATCGAGTGCGCGACTGGGCCCTCGCCGGCGTATACGGGCGCTGGGTACACGTCATCGACCACCAGCGCAAATATGCCCGCGCACCCGTGCGCAACACGAATCTGCCGCTGTCGATGTGGTCGAATCGCTGGTCCACAATGCCCGTCGCGTCGCTGCCCGATCTCAAGCTGCCGCGGCCGAACCGCAACGCATTTCTCGATTTCATGCCCGGCGCCGACGTGCCAGTCATACGCCAACCATTCCGCGAAGGGGATCTGCTGCCTTACTGGTCGGTGGGTACACGCACGGGTGAGCACCACTGCTACCACCTCGGCATCGATCCCGACGAAACCGAAAACCGGCTGGGATCCGGCGACGAAGCAGACATGATCGAACTTTTGCGCATCGCGCTCGATGCCGTAGAGGCGCCGGCAGAGCAATTCGAACGGTTGGGCGTTCGTTGACCGAATCGTCATGCCCGAATTGCGGAGCCGCTCGCGCCGCCAAATTTTGCGCAGTCTGCGGCCAGAGCCAAAAGACCTATCTGCGCGCCAGCTGGGTGATCTTCGCCGACGTCGTCCGTGAGGCATTCGAGATCGACTCCCGGCTGCTCCGCACCGTGGCCGCGTTGTTGTTCAAACCCGGATACCTGAGTCGCGAATTTTCCAACGACCGTCGCGCGAGCTATGTCTCGCCCGGCAGGCTCTATCTCGCGGTCAGCGTGGTGTTCTTCGGCGTGCTCGCCATCGTTCCCGACAACGACTTCATCACCGTCGACATCGAAGCAGCCGCACAGATTCAAGCGGCGCCCGACCATGAAGAGCTCGAAGTGGAAGCCCGCGCGCGTGAGTTTCTCGCCGATCCCCAAGAAGCCTACCAGCAGCTGGTCGCCAACCTGCCGATTGCCATGTTCTTGATGCTGCCACTGTACGCGGCGTGGCTGAAATGCCTGTACTGGCGCCGGTTCTACGCCGAGCACCTGGTGTTCGCATTGCACCTGCACGCGTTTCTATTCGCGCTCGGCACGGTGATTCTGCTCCTCCCCGACAAGGCTACCAACGGGCAAGGGGTGATGAGCGATACGCTCACGGGCATCGGCGTGTTCATGAACGGCACGCTCAAGCTGCTGGCCGCCGCCTACTACCTGGTCGCCCTGCACACCATGTATGGCCAGCACTGGCCAGGTACCGCTTTCAAATTCGTCGTCGCAAACGCGGGTCACGGCGTGATTCTCATGGCCGGAACCGTCGTGGCGGTGCTCGCAGCGATCTTTGCGTGACGCTCGAGATCAACGCTCGGAAGACGGCAACTTGAACGCGACCACGTAATCGCCACGCGTCGTTCCCAGTCCAGGATGACCACCTGCAGCGATCACGACGTACTGCTCGCCGTCGTGTTGGTAAGTCATCGGCGTCGCTTGGCCGCCGGCCGGCAGCCGACCACGCCACAGCTCGTTACCGCTTTCGATGTCGAAGGCGCGCAAGTAATCATCCGCCGCCGCGCCGATGAACACGAGCCCGCCGCCCGTGACGATCGGCCCACCGATGCCGGGCACACCCCACGCGAAGTTGGGCACGATCGCCGGTGCTAAATCCTCGATCGTGCCGAACGGCACACGCCAAAGTATCTCACCCGCAACCATGTCGACAGCGACCAGCACACCCCACGGTGGCGCACTGCACGGTACGCCAAGGGGCGACAACAGAATCTCGCGGCGCATGCCGTAGGGTGTTCCTGTCTGCCGCGCATACTCGGCCCCGGTTTGGTCGGCACGCGCTTGCGCTTCGAGCTGGCCGCGCGGAATGAGATTCACCACGCCTACGCCTTCTATGACGTTGGTCACTGCCCATTGCCGTTCGGGGTCGAAGGCGAGCCCGCCCCAATTGCCGCCACCCGCCCATGTGGGACGCATGAGCGTGCCTTCCAGAGACGGCGGTGTGTAGATACCTTCCGAACGGTGCTCGCGAAAGCGGTTGCGGCATGCACGCTCGTCGAACCAGAGCAACCCCCACGCATCGTCGTCGGTAACCGGCGCCTGACTGGCGAGTGGCGGCGGCGCTACCGGAAACGGCTGGGTTGGCGAGAGCTTCTCCCCCGCAACGCCGCCTTGCGGTACGGGGCGCTCCTCGATTGCGAAGATGGGTTCGCCCGTGCGGCGATCGAACGTGAACAGCAACCCCATCTTGGTCGCCTGTATCACCGCAGGAATGCGTTCACCGTTGCGTTCCAGCTCGGCGAGCGTCGGCTGTGAGGGCAAGTCGTAGTCCCAGACGTCGTGATGCACGAGCTGTCGATACCAACGAATCAGTCCAGTCGCGGCTTCGAGTGCGACTAGTGAGTTCGCATACAAATTGTCGCCTTCGCGCTCACCCCCGAAGAAGTCCGGGCTCGCCGAGCCGGTGGGCACGTACACGAGACCCAGCTCGCTGTCTGCTGCGAGCGGCGGCCATGCATTGGCGGCCCCGACCCGCGCGACCTGATCGGCGCGCCAGGACGCATGAGCGGGATCCGCGGTATTGCGTGGTATCGGATCCCATCGCCACCGCTCCGCACCGGTGCGCGCATCGAGGCCGCGCACGATGCCGAGTTCGATCTCCACGCCGCGGTTGTCGCCGATCGCCGAGCCAACCACGAGCACGTCGCCAACGACCACCGGCGGTGATGTCACGGTGTAGTTGATCCATTGACTCTCATCGCCCAAGCGCACGTCACGGTTGAGCCACACCGTGCCCGACTCGCCGAACGCCGGGCAAACGTCCCCGGTCGCGCCATCGAGCGCGATCAGCCGGGCATCGAGCGTACCCACGAAGATGCGCTGTCGACATTCGGCGTCTGGTGCCGCGAGCGGGTCGAGCCAAAAGGTAACGCCTCGATTGGCCACTTCGGAGGTGGGACGGGTGCGATCCATGTGCCCATCGAATCGCCAAAGCTCGGCACCTGTGCCGGGATCGAGTGCCACGACGATCGCGCTGGCGGTCGAGACGTACAGCCGGCCTTCGGCGAGAATGGGATTGGCTTGAAACGCAAGCGATCGGCGCAAACCGTCGCTCATCTCGCCGGTGCGATACCGCCAGGCTTCGATCAGCGTCGCGACGTTGCTGCGGTCGATCTGCACCAGCGGCGAATACTGAAGGCCGCGCTCGCTGCCGCCATAGTGGTCCCACGCCGACGATGTGCCGCTCATGAGCGCCAGCGTCGCAATGACGACGATTCTCATTTCGCATTCCTCAAAGCGTGGCGCCGACT
>QJXZ01000309.1 GCA_003248125.1 Gammaproteobacteria bacterium
CCATGCGACATCGTCACGATGGCCGAGCCACTCGATCACGCCTTCGTCCTGCCAAGCTCGCAATTCACCGGCCGACAACGACGACCGATTGCCGGCATCGACGTCACCGATCAACAGAAAGCGCCAGTCCGAGTGCCGGCGCTTGAGCTGCCGCGCCGCTGCGACGAACTCGCCAACGCCCTTGTCGAATAGCATGCGTGCGACCAATGCAAAGGTCATCGGTCCCGGGAACTCGGGAACTGGCACGAATTCGGACAGGTCGACGCCCGAGCCTCGAACCAGATGCGTCGTCGCCGGCGGAACGCCTATCGCCGAGACGAACTCTCGCCGGTCGTCCTCGTTCTGAAAGATGAAGTGCATCCTGCGATGCAGCCGCGTGCTTCGGTACAACAGATCGACGAAGGTGCGCCGCAGCCGGCTCCAAGGTCCTTCCGCGGTATAGATCCAACCTAGACCGGGTACCGCGTTGATCACCACGGGAACACGACGACGCGCCGCCGCCCAGCTACCGTAGATCACGGGCTTGATGGTGATGTGGTGAACGATGGTTGGCCGTCGATCTCGGTAAATCTGCGACAGTCGGCGGTAGAGGCTCCATTCGGCAAACGGATCGAGGCCCGAACGGGCGAGCGGCACGGTGATCACACGCACGCCGAGCGCTTCGAGCGCTTCCTCGCCGGAATTCGCGCCGCAGACGACCGCGGCAGTCCACCCGCGACGGTCGGCCTCGACCGCCAGCGGCAGTCGATGAGATCTGAAGAAGCGCGCGCTGTTGACGACGAAGAGAAGGCTTGGGTCGGTCACCGTGCTCAAGCGCACTCGCGAGATCGGCCGTTAGTCTATCCGAGTTCGGTACGGAGTTTTGCTTTTGCAGGATGGCGGGGCCGGAGTTTCCCCCGGCCCCTACCCGACTACTTCACACTAATTCGCTCGCGATTTTTTTCGACCACCGAGTTGCCGATGCCTTTCACTTCGGCGAGTTGATCCGCCGACGTGAACGGTCCGTTCGCTGCCCGGTACTCGACGATTGCGCGCGCACGCGCATCGCCAACACCATCGAGCATCTCGGCCAACGTGGTGGCATCGGCCGTATTGATGTTGACGTGCGTTGCGAGCGCCGGCCGCGCGGTCGGGTCGGCAGCCGTTAGCGTCAGCGGCATTGCCAACAGCGCCGCCAGGGTGAGGTACTTCAGTGCATGCATGAGTGGCTCCTTCGATTGAAACGTCGCCAGATGGCGACTTCGAGGAGCCTAGATGTGTGACTGCGAGCCGCTTAAGCAGCGTCCTCCGTATTGCTGCGTCAGCCGTCGGTGCGCCTGCGCGTGCGACAAAATCAGACCGTTGCCTGCTGCTCCACCTGTCGACGTTCGTCTTCGAGGGCACGCTCGGCGCGCCGCGCACCTCGCCGCGCGCGCCAGCTGCCGGTGGCACCGGCGAGCCATCCGACCAGCAAACCGATCCCGAACGACGCCAACAACCACCAGAACACGGCGATTGCAGCAGTGCGATAGCCGAGGAATTGCAACTCGATGGCTGCGCGGTTCTCCATCATGGCGATGGCCGCCAGCAACGCCACGAGTGCGAACGACAGCCACGACAACCAACGCAGGAAGTGCTGCATCGAGCCCTATCGGTCCTGTGCGCCGTCGTGGTGCGCCGCATCCGTCGCTGCCCCATTGACGCGGTCGCGTAGATCTTTGCCCGGCTTGAAGTGCGGCACGTATTTGCCGGCGAGCCCCACCGATTCGCCCGTCTTGGGATTGCGGCCTATGCGTGGTGCGCGGTAGTGCAACGAAAAGCTACCGAAGCCGCGGATTTCTATGCGGCTCCCCTGCGCCAACGTCTGCGACATGTGCTCCATGATGGTCTTGACGGCGAGTTCGACGTCCTTGGCCAGCAGTTGTGCTTGCCGCGCAGCGATCCGTTCGATCAGTTCAGATTTCGTCATGGCCGGTGGACTCGCTCGACGTCCGCGAGAACGTCGAAGCTATCACAGCGGCGGCGGCCGCTCAATGAAAAAACCTTAAATTTCAGGAAGTTGAAGGCCGGTCACCCCAAAGTGACCGTCCCTCTGTCTGCACCCTAGTTTTGATCCATCTGCGCCTTGATGAGATCGCCCAAGGTGGTCGGGCTCGGGCGCTCGGACTCCTTCTGGCGATGCTCCTTGACGGCAGCGCGCTCGTCATCCAGATCCTTGGCCTTGATCGACACGCCGATGGTGCGATTCTTGCGATCGACGCTCGTGATCTTCACCTCGATCTCGTCACCGACCTTGATCAGGTTGCGGGCATCCTCGACCCGGTCGACGCTGATCTCCGAAGCCTTCAGCACACCCGTCACGTCGGTGGCCAACTCGAGCACTGCTTCTTTCGGATCCACGCTCTGCACCACACCTTTGACCACGCTACCGCGGTCATTGACGGCCGTGAAGTCGGAGAACGGATCTTGATCTAGCTGTTTGATACCGAGCGAGATACGCTCGCGCTCGGGATCGATCGACAACACCAGGGTCTCGACTTCCTCACCTTTCGTGTAGCGGCGCACGGCGGTCTCGCCCGGCTCGTTCCATGAGATGTCCGACAGGTGCACGAGTCCGTCGATGCCACCATCCAAACCGATGAAGATGCCGAAGTCTGTGATCGACTTGATCGTGCCGCGGATGCGGTCGCCCTTGGCGAACTTCTGCGCGAACTCTTCCCAGGGATTCGGTCTGCACTGCTTGATGCCAAGCGAGATGCGCCGACGCTCTTCGTCGATGTCGAGCACCATGACCTCGACTTCGTCACCCACCGCCACGACCTTCGACGGATGCACGTTCTTGTTCGTCCAGTCCATCTCGGAGACGTGCACCAACCCTTCCACACCTTCCTGAATTTCGGCAAAACAGCCGTAATCGGTGAGGTTGGTCACGGTCGCCATGACGCGCGAGCCTTCGGGATAGCGGCGCGTGAGATCGACCCACGGATCGTCCCCGAGCTGCTTCATGCCGAGCGACACGCGGTTCTTCTCGCGGTCGAACTTGAGGATCTTGACCATCACCTCGTCGCCGACGTTGACCATCTCGCTCGGATGACGGATGCGCCGCCACGCCATGTCCGTGATGTGCAGTAGGCCATCGACGCCGCCGAGATCGACGAATGCGCCGTAGTCCGTGAGGTTCTTGACCACACCTTTGATTTCTTGGCCTTCTTGGAGCGAGTTGAGCAGTGCTTCGCGTTCGGCGCTGTTCTCCTCCTCGAGCACCGCCCGCCTCGAGACCACCACGTTGTTGCGCCGCTGGTCGAGCTTGATGACCTTGAACTCGAGCGGCCGACCCTCGAGGTGCGCGGTCTCACGCAGCGGGCGGATGTCGACCAAGGAGCCGGGCAGAAACGCACGGATGTCGTCGATGTCGACGGTGAAGCCGCCCTTGACTTTGCCGTTGATGATGCCGGCGACCACTTCGCTGCGCTCGAATGCGTCCTCGAGCATCTGCCACGACTCCGCGCGCTTGGCTTTTTCGCGCGATAACCGGGTCTCACCGAAGCCGTCGTCGACGACCTCCATGGCAACCTTGACTTGGTCACCGATCTTCAGCTTGCACTCGCCGTTCTCGTCGACGAACTGTGATTTGGGAATGACGCCTTCCGACTTGAGGCCGGCATGGACCACGATCCAGTCGTTGTCGATGTCGACCACCGTACCGGTGACGATCGAGCCCGGCGCCATTTCGATGGTGGACAGGCTCTCTTCAAAAAGTTTCGCGAAGCTTTCGCTCATTCGTAATCGATCTCGTTGGTGTATTTCGCCGGCTGCCCCTCGACAAGCGAATGGCCGCCAGCCCCTCTTCTCGAGCACGCATCGAGCGCCGCGGTCAGGCGCGAGCGAGTCCCGCGTCGATCACGCGCTGCCACACCACCGCAAACACGGCATCGATGGGCAGAAGGGTGCTGTCGATGACGATGGCGTCGGCAGCTGGTACGAGCGGCGACACGGCACGTGTCCGATCCCGTTCGTCCCGCTCTCGGATGCTCTCGAGAAGGCCGCGCAGACTAACACCCAAGTCCTTGTCTTTCAACTGGTTATAGCGCCTCTGCGCACGTTCTTCGGGGCTCGCTTCGAGGAAGATCTTGAGCACGGCGTCCGGGAACACGACGGTGCCCATGTCACGTCCGTCGGCAACCAGGCCCGGCGGCCGGCGCATGCTGCGCTGCAGTTCGAGGAGCGCGTCGCGCACCGCGCGGTGAGCCGCCACCCGCGAGGCGGCCACACTGACCGGCTCGGCGCGGATCGCATCGCCAACGGCTGTCCCGTCGAGCCGCACCGTGACGCCATCTTGCGTGAGCTCGAAGTGGACCGTGAGGCGCCTGGCGAGACCCGCGAGTGCGTCGCCGTCCGCCAAGTCGAAGCCGCCGGTGATGGCGGCATGGGCGACGATGCGGTACAGCGCGCCGCTGTCGAGGAATCGAAACCCGAGCCGGCGTGCCAGTGCGACCGCCAAAGTGCCCTTCCCCGACCCGCTCGGGCCATCGACCGCAATGACGGCCACACTAGCCACCGTCGCGCTCCAGATAGCGCCGCCGGGCGTCCCGGCCCGCCTGTAATGCCGCCTCGAGCGCAACGGCATCACCATCGGCGAGCAGACGGCGGATCCGTTCGAGGCGCTCGAGCAGGCCATCGAGCGCCGCAATGACCTCGGCACGATTGTCGAGCAGCACGTGCCGCCAGAGGGCCGGATCCGAGCCCGCAATGCGCGTGAAGTCGCGAAATCCCGGACCGGCGAACGGAAACAGCGCGTCGTCGTCGCCGACCTGCGCCATGAGCTCGAAGGCGACCACGTGCGGCAAGTGGCTGGTCAAGCCCACGGCGGCATCGTGTCGAGCCGCGTCGGTCGAAACGATCTCGGCACCGCAACGGCGCCACCAAGCGCGCACGGTCGCGGCCGCCGCCGGATCGACACCATCGTGGGGCGTCACGATCACGGTGCGGCCGCGAAACAAATCATCGCTCGCAGCAGCGGCACCCTGTGCCTCGCTACCGGCCATCGGGTGACACGGCACGAACTGCGGCGGCACGCCGCCGTTCGCCGCCAGAGCCGCGAGGATCGGTGCCTTGACGCCACCCAAATCGAATATCGGCCGGGGCACGGATTGCGCCGCCGCCACCGCGCGAATCAGATCGGCGATCGCACCCGTCGGCACCGCCACGAGCACCGCATCGGCACGCGCGACGCCGCTGCCGAGGTCCGACACCACTTCATCGACCGCGCCCATCTCGAGTGCCGCGGCGGCGGCCCGCGCATCACGATCGCAGCCGAGCACCACATCGAAAATGTTCGCGCGCCGCGCTGCCATGGCGAAGGATGCACCCATGAGCCCGGTGCCGATGACGAGCAAGGTCGGCACCGCTTCAGATCACCTGCGCAAGGGCATCGAGAAAGCGGGCATTCTCCTGCGGCAGACCGACCGTGACCCGCAAGTGATTCGGCATCCCGTAGCCGGCAATCGGCCGCACGATCACGCCGAGTTCGAGGAGTGCGCGATAGGTTTGGGCGGCAGGCTTGCCGAGATCGATACTCAAGAAATTACCGAGCGACGGAATGTAGTCGATGCCAAGCTGCGTAAGCCCTGCCTCGAGCTGTTTCATACCTTCGCGATTGATGCGCCGGGACTCCACGACGAACGCTTCATCGCCGAGCGCAGCTTGCGCGCATTCGAGGCCGATGCTCGAAACGTTGAAGGGTTGCCGAACTCGATTCAGTACGTCGGCAACGTCCGGTGCCGATACCGCATATCCCACGCGCAACGCCGCGAGTCCGTGGATTTTGCTGAACGTACGCGTGACGACCAGATTCGGACACCGTTCCCGCAATGCGATGCCGTCGGGGAAATCGTCGCGCTCGACGTACTCGAAGTACGCCTCGTCGAGGACCACCAACACGTGCTCAGGCATGCGCTCGAGGAATGCGACGAGATCGGTCTCGGTTACCCAAGTACCCGTCGGATTGTTCGGGTTGGCGATGAACACCAGGCGGGTTCGCTCGTTCACGGCCGCCGCCATGGCATCGAGATCGCAGCCCCAGTCGCGGGCCGGCACCGTGACGAGCGTGCCGCCGTGTGCGATCACGGCAAGCGGATAGACGACGAACGCGTGCGCCGATACCACGGCTTCCGCGCCGGGTGAGAGCGCGATGCGTGCGATCAGCTCGAGCACGTCGTTGGAGCCGTTGCCGAGCGTAATCGTCGCGCTCGATACGCCGAGGTGTTCGCCCAACGCCCGTTTCAATCGGTAGCCGCTGCCGTCCGGATATCTCGATAGGCTGTTGGCCGCCTTCGCGAGCGCGTCGCGCACCGCGCTGCCCGGGCCACGCGGATTCTCGTTGCTCGCTAGCTTTACGACGTCGGTGATACCGAGCTCACGGGTCAGCTCTTCGATCGGTTTGCCCGGCTGGTACGGTTCGAGGGTGAGCACAGCGCGATTGCCGTAGCGTTCGACGAATCCGCTCATGACGACTACACCACCCCGCGTGGGTAGGAACCGAGCGACTTCACTTCCATCGCCACCAAGCCCACTTCGCCGAGTACGGCACGGATCTCGTCGTCCGTCTCGTGACCATCGAAGTCGATGAAGAATACGTAAGACCAACTGCCAGTCTTCGACGGCCGCGTTTCGATGCGCGTCAGGCTAATGCCGTGACGGTGGAACGGCTCCAGCACGCGATAGAGCGCACCCGGCTCGTTACGCGTGCTGACCAGGATCGACGTTTTGTCGTCGCCGCTCGGTCCCACTTTCTGCTTGCCGATGACCAGGAACCGCGTCTTGTTGTCGGGCTGGTCTTCGATGCTCACCGACAGCACGCGCAGCCCATAGCGCTCTGCCGCCATCTCGCCGGCGATGGCAGCGGTACCGGGTTTCGATGCAACGAGGCGCGCCGCTTCGGCATTGCTATTGACGGGGATACGGTCGACGCCGGGATAGTGCGCATCGAGCCAACGCCGACACTGGGCGAACGATTGTTGGTGCGAATAGATCTCGCAAATGGACTCCGAGTCGGCATTCATTGCGGCGATCAACGCGTGATGAATGGGCAACTCCACCTCGGCACAGATTCGGAGCGGCGAGCTCATGAAACAGTCGAGCGTGTGGTTGACCATGCCTTCCGTGGAGTTTTCGACCGGGACCACGCCGTAATGCACCGATTCCGATTCCACCTCGCGAAACACTTCGTCGATGCTCGCAAGCGCCCGGGTCGACGCAAAGTGTCCGAACTGCTTGATCGCGGCGGCTTCGGTATAGGTACCAGCTGGACCGAGATAGGCAATGGTCAGCGGCTGCTCGAGAGAAAGACAGCACGAGATGATTTCACGGAACAGCCGCGCCATGTCGTCGTCGGACAGCGGCCCTTCGTTCTCGCGCTTGAGCCGCGCGAGAATCTGCGCTTCACGCTCTGGCCGGTAGAACACGGGTGCCTCGCCGGCGGCGTCCGCAGCCTTGATCTCGGCAACGCGCTGCGCGCATTTGGCGCGCTCGTTCAACAATCGTTGCAGCTCGCGGTCGATGCTGTCGATACGCGTGCGAATTTCGTTCAAGTCCGGCTTTTCGGTCCGCTTACTCACGTGTGCTCGGCTTCGAAGCTGCCCATGTATTCGATGAGCGCATCGACCGCGGCTTCCGGTACCGCGTTGTAGAGACTCGCGCGCATGCCACCGACGCTGCGGTGACCTTTGAGATTCAGCAGCGCACGGGCTTCGGCGCCGGCGAGGAACGCTTTGTCGAGCGCACCATCGGCGAGCGTGAACGTCACGTTCATCAGCGAACGGTACTCCCGAACGACGGGACACTTGTAGAAATTGCTCGTATCGATCGCGCGGTAGAGCTTGTCGGCCTTGCGGCGGTTGCATGCGTCCATCGCCGCCAGGCCGCCTTGCGCCTTCAGCCACTTGAACACGAGCCCGGACAGATACCATGCATACGTCGGTGGCGTGTTGTACATGGATTCGTTGTCGGCGGTGAGCTTGTAGTCGAGGACGCTCGGCGTATCGGCGCGCGCGCGGCCCAAGAGATCGCGACGCACCACGGCGACCAGAATGCCTGCGGGGCCGATGTTCTTCTGCGCGCCGGAGTAAATGACGCCGAATCGGCTCACATCCAGCGGCCGCGACAGCAGGTCGCTCGACATGTCCGCGACCAAGGGTACGGCACCAACGTCGGGAATGTCGTGGAACTGCACGCCACCGATGGTCTCGTTGCTCGTGATGTGCACGTATGCGGCGCTCGGATCGAGCCGCCACTCGTCGCGTGCAGGCACACGGTCGAAGTTCGAAGCCTCGGAACTCGCCACGACATTGGCTTTGCCGTAGCGCTTCGCCTCGCCGATCGCCTTCTTCGCCCATGCGCCGGTATTCACATAGTCGGCGCTGCTGCGATCACCGAGCAGGTTGAGGGGAACCGCCGCGAACTGTGCGGTCGCACCCCCTTGCATGAACAGCACCGCATAGTCGTCGGAGACGCCGAGTAGCTCGCGGAAATCGGCCTCGGCAGTCGCCGCAATCGCGATGAACTCGTCGCTGCGGTGGCTCATTTCCATTACCGACAGACCCCTGCCTTGGTAATCGAGCATCTCGCGCTGAGCGATCTCCAACACCTCCGTCGGCAGCGCGGCGGGACCCGCCGAGAAATTGAATGCGCGATTCATACTGCAGCTCATTCCTGTTCGTCGGATTCTTCGTCGGACTCGACGATACGTGCGATGTTGACCAGGCGTTCGCCTTCGCGCAACGCAATCAAACGCACACCCTGAGTGTTGCGTCCTTGCACGGATATCTCGTCGGCCGATGTGCGCACGAGGGTGCCTTGGTCGCTGATCAGCATCACCTCGTCACCGTCGAACACCTGACGCGCAGCAACCACCGCGCCGTTGCGTTTGCTCGCTTGCATCGCGATGACGCCTTGCGTTCCGCGTCCCTTGACGGGGAATTCGTCGACCTTGGTGCGCTTGCCGTATCCATTCTCGCTGCCGGCCAGCACGTATCCACCTTCGCGTGGCAACATGATCGACAGCACGCGATGGCCGATCGGCAGCCGAATACCCCGCACACCGCGCGCCGTTCGGCCCATTGCGCGCACATCGGACTCCTTGAAGCGCACGGCCTTGCCGTTACTCGCAACCAGCAGCACGTCGCAACTGCCGTCGGTGATCGCCACACCCACCAGCGTATTCCCCTCCTCGAGTTCGAGTGCGATGAGGCCAGCATTGCGCGGCCGACTGAACTGTTCGAGCGGCGTCTTCTTGACGGTACCGTTGGCGGTCGCCATGAACACGAAGCCGTTCTCCGGCGCGTCGCGAATCGGCAGCACAGCGGTGATGCGTTCGTCGCCTTCGAGGCTCAGCATGTTGACTAGGGGCCGCCCCTTCGCGCCCCGTCCTGCCTGCGGAATTTGATACGCCTTCAGCCAATAGACCTTGCCGTAATCGGAGAAGCACAGCAGCGTGTCGTGGCTCGAGGTGATGAGCAGATGCTCGACGAAGTCCGCATCCTTCACTGCCGTTGCGGCCTTGCCGCGACCACCGCGACGTTGCGCCTGATAGATGGATACCGGCTGCGTCTTCGCATAGCCGGAATTCGAGATCGTCACCACCACGTCTTCTTCGGTGATCAAGTCTTCGATCGTCAGATCGAGCTGCGAGCTAACGATCTCGGTCCTTCGTTCGTCGCCGTAGCGATCGCGGATCTCCATCAACTCGTTGCAAATCACCTTCATCAGCAACTGGTCGGACGCGAGAATGTCCTGCAGCGAAGCGATCTCGTCGAGAATGGCCTGGTAGTCCTCGATCAATTTACCTTGCTCGAGGCTGGTCAGCCGGTGCAAGCGCAGCTCGAGAATGGCCTGCGCCTGGTCCGGAGACAGAAAATACGATCCGTCCCGCAAACCGAATTCGTCCGGCAGATCGTCGGGCCGACAAGCATCGCTGCCCGCGCGCTTCAAGAGTTCTTCGACGCTGCTCGACTGCCAGCCGCGCGCCATGAGCGCAGTGCGCGCGGCGGCGGCATCGGGCGACGCCTTGATGAGCTCCACCACGGGATCGATGTTGGCGAGCGCAACGGCCTGACCTTCGAGAATGTGGCCTCGACTACGTGCACGCTTGAGCAGGAAGACCGTTCGCCGGACGACCACCTCACGGCGGTGCTTGACGAACTCCTCCAGCATTTGTTTGAGGTCGAGGACGCGCGGCTGGCCATCGACCAGCGCAACACAGTTGATGCCGAACACCGATTGCAGCTGCGTCTGCGCATAGAGGTTGTTGAGCACGACTTCGCCGGATTCGCCGCGCCTTAGCTCCATCACGATACGAAGCCCATCCTTGTCGGATTCGTCGCGCAGTTCGCTGATGCCCTCGATTTTCTTTTCCTTGACCAGCTCGGCAATGCGCTCGATCAATCGAGCTTTGTTCAGCTGATACGGAATCTCGGTGACGATGATGGTGTCGCGGCCCGACTTGTCGTCGGTTTCGACGGTGGCCCGTGCGCGCACGAAAACGCGGCCGCGCCCGGTGCGGTACGCTTCGACGATACCGGCGCGGCCATTGATGATGCCGGCGGTGGGAAAATCCGGGCCCGTGATGAACTCCATGAGACCATCGATCGTGATGGCCGGATCGTCGATCAAGGCGAGACAGCCATTGACCACTTCCGTGAGGTTGTGCGGCGGGATGTTGGTCGCCATGCCGACGGCGATGCCCGACGAGCCATTGACGAGCAAGTTGGGCAGCCGGTTGGGCAGCACCTCTGGCATGCGCAAGGTGTCGTCGTAGTTCGGGACGAAGTTGACGGTTTCCTTGTCGAGGTCCTCGAGAAGCTCGCCGGCGATGCGCTGCATGCGCACCTCCGTGTAGCGTTGAGCCGCCGGCGGATCGCCGTCCACTGACCCGAAATTGCCTTGCCCGTCGACGAGCAAATAGCGCATGGAGAAGTCCTGGGCCATACGGACGATCGTGTCGTAGACGGCGGACTCACCGTGTGGATGGTATTTGCCAATCACCTCGCCAACCACGCGCGCCGACTTCATGTAGGCACGGTTGTAGGTGTTGTTGAGCTCGTTCATTGCGAACAACACACGGCGATGCACCGGCTTCAAGCCGTCGCGAACGTCGGGCAACGCGCGGCCGACGATCACGCTCATGGCGTAATCGAGGTACGACTGACGCAGCTCGTCCTCGATCGCTACGGGGACGATTTCCTTTCCGAATTCGGCCATTACGGGGATAGTCGAGAAAGCGCGGCATTTTAGCATGGCGGGTGCGAATCCGAACCGCACAAAGCGGTGCTTCGATATACTTTCGCAATGCCAGCGACCGCCCCCCTGCGCCTACTCGAGCCCGATTGGCTGCTACCTATCGAGCCACACGGGACGATCCACCGACGCTACTCGGTACTCATCGACGACGCGCTCATCGTCGCGGTCGGACCGCGCGAGGTGTTACGAAGCGATCACCCGAATGCCACACGCGTTGCGCTCGCCGGTCGGCTGTTGATGCCGGGACTGGTCAACGCGCATGGCCATCTCGCCATGACGCTGCTGCGCGGACTCGCTGAGGACGTGCCGCTCAAGGCTTGGCTCGAGGAGCACATCTGGCCGCTCGAATCACGCTGGGTGAACGAGTCGTTCGTCGCCGACGGCTCCGCGCTCGCGATCGTCGAAATGCTTCGCACCGGCACCACGACGGCATGCGACATGTACTTCTTTCCGGAACGGGTCGCAGCTGTGGCGCGGCAGGCGGGTTTTCGAGCGCAGATCGCCTTTCCAATCGTCGGCGCCGCAACGCCTTGGGCGGCCGACGCCGACGATTGTATCGCTAGAGGCTTGGAGCTCCACGACGCTTACCGCGACGACGACCTGGTTCAGATTGCCTTCGGCCCGCATTCCACCTATGCCCTGAGTACGGCCAAGCTCGAGCGCATCCGCACCTTGGCTGACGAGCTCGATGCCCCGGTTCACATCCACTTGCACGAGAACGCAACGGAGGTGGCCGATTCGCGCAAAGCACACGGCGCAACGCCAATTGCCTTGCTCGATGCGATCGGACTATTGACGCCGAGGCTGCAAGCCGCACACGTCACGACCCTCGACACCGCCGATCTCGAACGCCTCGCATCGAGGGGCGTGGGTGTCGTGCACTGCCCGCAATCGAATCTCAAACTCGGCAATGGCTGTTGTCCGCTCGATCGGATCAGACAGGCCGGCATTCACGTCGGCCTCGGCACCGATGGCGCGGCGAGCGGTAACGATCTCGATCTGTTCGACGAAATGCATAGCGCCGCCTTGCTCGCCAAAGCGATCGATGGCGACCCGCGCGCGCTACCTGCATTCGAGGCACTGCACCTGGCGACGCTCGGCGGTGCGCGCGTGCTCGGTCTGGACGATGTGATTGGCTCGGTTGCAGCCGGCAAGGCCGCGGACTTGATTGCCGTCGACCTGTCC
>QJXZ01000374.1 GCA_003248125.1 Gammaproteobacteria bacterium
AGCTTCATGGTGTCGGCACCGATCAGCTCGATGCTGCTCGGGAACTTGATCGCCGGTTACGATCCGTTGACGGCGTTGCTGCCGGGCATTGCGATCTCACTCCTCATCTTCTTCGTCGGAGTCGCGCGCAGCGGGCTGTGGCGGTATCGAGCGACTTGATCGAACACATTGCGAGCAAGCTCGCTCCCACGATGCCTACGTCTGGGACGCAGGCTCAGTGGGGCCGCCTTGGCCGCGATCCTCGGCGACAAAGCGCGCGACCAGCTCGGGATCCTGCATGGGTATGAAGTGGGTGAGCTCGGGTAAATAGACATCCGTGCCGTGCGCAAATTGGGCCGCGAGCGCGGGCCACGTCGGCGAGCGCGCGAAGTCCATGACATCCGTGCGCGCGCCCTCGCGGCGCTCGGCGCGAAGCACCGTAACCGGCACTTCGACTCGGGCAAATTGCCCGCTCACATCACGACCAGCCGATTCGGTGTAGATCGTCGCCTCGACCAGCGGCGGGCACGCCAGCACGAAGCCGGGGCCATCTGGATTGGGTAGCACACCGTACCGGCAATAGTCTTCCAGCACGTCTCGACGCCACAGAGCAAACGTACCGCGGTCGTGCAAGCGCTCGTACATTTCGCGCCACGACGCCCATTGGTTCTTGCGTTTCGACGTCGGATGCTCGATCGGCTTCAGCGTGAACACACGATCTTGACCATAGAGATCGGGATCCATGATCACTGGATCGACCAACACGAGCCGCTCGAATGCACGCGTACGTGCTGCCGCCGCTTGTACCATCCCATGGCCACCCATCGAATGGCCGACGCCCACCAACCGAGGGAGTGAGAGATGGTCGATCAGGGCAATCAGGTCGACGCCGAATTGCTCCCAGCTGTATGGACCTTTCTTCAGGCTGCGACCGTGACCGCGCTGATCCACCGAAATTACGTGGGTTGCCGTGGGTAGTGCATCGATGGTGGCATCCCACACACGGGCATGGAATCCAGTGGCGTGCGCGAACAACACGCTCGGCATTTCGCTGCGCGGCTCACCCCATTCGAAATAACAAAGCGCGCCGCCGTCGATCTCCAAGTACTGCTCGATAGGTTGACGGCGACGCGCCATTCGAATCCCCGGCAAAGGACGGCCTGCAGCATTATAGGAGCGAGCAGATCCGCCATGGCGGTTGGTATAGTGTGCGTTCGAGCTTGGAGGGGCGCGCATGAACCAAGTCGATCGCCAAGCCGGCAACGACGCGCCGGCCGCCGCCGACAGCACTTTGGCGCTGAATCCCGTCGTCGGCTTCAGCATGGAGGACGTCGCCAAGGCCGGAGCCATGGTGCTGCGGCAAGCCTTGCTGCAACCGGCCATCGGCATGGAGTACGCGACCCGGTTCTGGCAGGAGTCGATTCGAATCGCATTCGGTGTCTCGGACACCGCACCGAATCCGAGAGATGCCCGTTTTACGGATTCTGCATATCGCGAAGGTCCCATCTACAAGCGTGTCGCACAGAACTGGCTAGCGTTCGAGAAGACCGCCTCGGAGTGGGTCGACGCGGTGGGTTTCTCGCCCATGGATCGCGCTCGTGCCCACTTCGTGGTGAGCCTGCTCACCGATGCCATCGCGCCCAGCAATTTCCTGCTCGGCAACCCATCTGCTTTGCGCAAGGCTCGTGAGACGAGCGGTGCAAGTGTGGTGCGCGGCATCAGAAATTTCGTCGACGATCTGCTCAACAACGGCGGGATGCCAGCACAGGTCGACAAGCGGCCATTCAAGGTAGGCGAAAACCTCGCCAATTCCCCGGGCAAGGTGGTCCACCGAGAGCCGATCGCCGAGCTAATTCAATATCAATCGACCACGATTACCGTGCAACGGCGGCCGATCTTCATCGTGCCGCCGCAGATCAACAAGTTCTACGTCTACGACATGTCACCCGAGAAGAGTCTCGTGAAGTACTTGGTAGATGCCGGCTTCCAGGTATTCATGGTTTCCTGGCGCAACCCAACCAAGGAATACCGCGATTGGGGACTCGCAGAGTACGTCGAAGCAGTCGAAAACTGCATCGACGTGACGCTCGACATCACCGGTGAATCGAGCGTCGACGGTGTTGGCGCATGTGCAGGTGGCATCACGTTTGCCACCGCGCTCGGCTACATGGCGGCGCTCGGACGCGCGGAAAAGGTCGCATCGCTCACACTGATGGTGAACGTGCTCGACATGAAACCGGAAGACAGCGTCACGAGCCTGTTTCTTACCGACGAGGCCATCGAAGCCGCACGCAAGAAGTCAGCTCGCGAAGGGGTACTGGACGGCTCGGAAACCGCTCGGGTTTTCAATTGGATGCGACCGAACGATCTCATCTGGAACTACGTGGTGTCGAATTATCTGCACGGCGAAACACCGCCGGCGTTCGACATTCTGTATTGGAACAACGACACTACGCGCCTGCCGGCACGTCTGCACAGCGACTTCCTCGACATTTTCAAGGATGCGCCGTTCAGCAAACAGGGCGCGATGTGCATTCGTGACGTGCCGATCGACATTCGCCGCGTCACGTCACCGATTTTCATCACCGGCGGTACCACCGATCACATCACACCGTGGCAGGCTTGCTATCGGTCGACCCAGTTGTTTGGCGGCGAATGCACGTACGTGCTCTCCACGGCCGGCCATATCCAAAGTCTCATCAACCCGCCGGGTTCGTCCAAGCGCCGCTACTACCTCAACCCAGAGCTACCGCGCGATCCGCACACCTGGCGGCAGGGCGCCGTGGAGCACGTGGGGTCTTGGTGGCCCTATTGGACCGAGCACTGGCTGAAGGTGCGTGGCCTCGGGGAAAGACCCGCACCGTCGGTGTTCGGCAACGCACGACATACCCCGATTTGCGACGCGCCGGGCACGTACGTCTTCGAATGAACACGCCGCTTCGAACGAGTATGCCGCAGCCCGAGGCGTTCGAAGTTCATCGCATCTCGCACTACTTCCAGAGCTTCGGCTCGGACCGCTTGCGCATCGCATCGACTGCGCCTGCGCGCGCCGAAGGACCGCCGCTCTTGATCTTCAACGGCATCGGCGCGAGCGCCGAGATTCTCGAGCCATTCATGCGCCGCATGTCGCGCGTGGCGACGTTGACATTCGATCTACCAGGCATCGGCGCATCGCAACCGAGCTACTGGATTCGCCGCTTGCCCGGTTTCGCGCACCTCGCCCGCGAGGTACTCGACGAGCTCGGCATCGAACGTGTCCACGTGATGGGACTGTCTTGGGGAGGCACACTCGCGCAGCAATTTACGCGGCAGTATTCCAAGCGCGTCGAGCGATTGGTGCTGGCAGCGACCAGCACCGGGCATCTGATGGTGCCGCCACGACCCACTGTAATCCTGAAGATGGCGACGCCACTGCGCTACATGTCGGCCGGAATCTTCCGCGCCATTGCCGGTGACATTTATGGCGGCGACTTCCGGCGCGACGAAGTACTCGCGGAGCACTATGCACGGCGAATGGCGCCACCGACATTGATCGGCTATCTCAATCAACTCTATGCGCTCATGGGCTGGACGAGCCTACACTGGCTCGACGAGATCGAGCAGCCGACGCTGGTCATGGCAGGGGCCGACGATCCGGTCGTGCCACTGGTCAACGCCCGAATACTCGCCAAGCGTATTGCCAATGCCGAGCTGGAAGTATTCGATTGCGGACATTTGTTCATCATCACGCGACTCGAACGCGCAGTGGCGCGGCTCGAGCGCTTTCTGTTGCCAAACTCGACCACGACCACCAAGGAGGTCACATGAAGCTCTACGACTTTCCCGGCGCACCCAACCCGAAGAAGTTGCGCATTTACTTAGCCGAGAAAGGTATCGAGGTGCCGGTCGAGCAGGTCGACCTCGTCAGCGGCAGGAATCGCACGCCGGAGTTCCTGAAGAAGAATCCCCTCGGCGGGCTGCCGGTGTTGGAGCTCGACGACGGCAGCTGCCTCACCGAGTCGCTGGCCATCATCGAGTATTTCGAAGACCAGCATCCAGAGCCGCCAATGATCGGTGCCACACCGCTCGAGCGCGCTCGCACGCGGGAGATCGAACGTATCTGCGAGCTCGGCGTGCTGAACGGCGTCGCCACCGTGTTCCAGAACACGCATCCCATGTTCGCGGGCCGCATCAAGCAGTCTGCGGATGCTGCAGAGGGCGGGCGCATGCGTCTCGGCAACGCACTCAAGGTGATCGATGCTCGCATCGGCACCAAGCCCTTCGTCGCGGGCAACCGACCGACTATTGCCGATTGCACGTTGCTCGCAAGTCTCGACTTCGCGCAATTCGCCGGCGTCGAGATCCCGAAAGATCTCACCAACGTGCACCGCTGGGCAGCCGCGTTCCGCAGGCGGCCGAGCGCCAAGGCCTGAAGTTCGCCCCGGAGAACGATTGCCCCGGAGCAACGACTGTTCCCCGGAGGCAGGATGTTGCTCCGGGGCAAAATCAGATGGTTCGCGCCAAGAGATCGCGTCCGGGGTTCAGCGAAAATCGGTAGCGGTCACCCAACCGCCGGGGCAAAGCGCGCGCGATAAGCCGCGGCCGCCGCGGGGAGCGGCCCGTGCCCACCTTCGAGCTCGCCGCCGATGTAGCTAAGCGACTTGGGCCCGACCGCCCGATACAAACGGGAGATCAGCGCCAACGCCGCATTGCCAGGCCACTCCGTGCCGAGCAGTTCGTCCGGAATGTCGGGATCCTGCAGAAGCAAGCGCCGATAGGCGTGAATTGCGAGGGTGCGCGCCGCGAATGCCGACGACGGCGCCGCGTGCCGCACGGATGCTGCGCGCCAACACCGGTAATCGCCACGCAGCCTGGATGCGCGCAGTGAGTCGATGCTGAGACGCGAGTTCCGGCGTCTGCGCCGACATGACGACAACGGCATCTTGAAGCTCGAGCTCGTCTAACAAATCGATCAAGGTGCGCCGGTCGGCGCTCGGATGCGCGTACAACCCCGTGGTCAGCTCACCATAACCGACCCAGCCGAGCGCCTTTCGGAACGCGTAGCTCCGAGCGCGCGGTACGTCGCGCGCCAAAACCAAAGTCCAATTGCCGTCCCATGCGGGCCGCGACGCTGCGTAAATTCGCGACGCAGTGCGATCGTACTCGCGCCGCCCGTGCGTCGAAAACTGCACATAGCTTCGACGCCCGCGGCGCTTCAAATCGATCCAACCATCCTTGTTCAGCCGAAACACGGAAGTGCGCGTCAGTCGCTCGGCAACGCCGAACGGCTCGAGGGCTGCGATCAGGCTGCCGAGCCAGATCACTCCGCCGTGCACCGATGCGACGTCACCGAGCATCGTGACGATGAGCGACTGTGCACGCATGGGCCGGCGGCGGCGGAAAGCGCGCAGCAGTCGCTCCACTTCCCTATCGAAGGTCGTCTGGCCCATCAGATAGCGTCATAGTCGAGCACGACCTTGGCGGTGAGCGGATGAGACTGGCAGGTGAGCACGTAGCCGGCGGCTACTTCCTCATCCGACAACGCATGGTTGAGATCCATCTCCACTTCGCCTTCCACGAGCTTCGCCTTGCATGTGGCGCATACGCCGCCCTTGCACGAAAACGGTAGATCGACCCCGGTATCGAGTGCGGCGTCGAGGATGTTCTCGCCATCGGCGGTCAACTCGAATTGCGTCGCACGCCCACCGACGCGTACGGTGACGACGGAAAGGTTGCCGCCAAAGCGCTCCGCGCGCGCGTGGTGCTTGGCAACCACGGCGCGCGCATCCTCCGCAGAAGCGAAGAACAGCTCGTAGTGGATGATCGACTCGGCGACACCTTCGGCGCGCAACCCACGACTCACTTCGGAGATCATGGCTTCAGGTCCGCAGAGATAGTACGCATCATAGCGGCCGATCTCGATCAGATGACGATTGAGAGCCGCTCCTTTGCGGTTGTTGATACGACCGTTCAGGATCTCGGCATCTTGATCCTCGCGGCTCAGGATGTTGATCCAGTGGAAACGATCCAGGTAAGCGTTCTTCAGCCAACACAGCTCGTCGCGAAACATCATCGTAGCGGTGCGTTGGTTGCCATAAATCAGCGTGACAATGCTATCGGGCTCGTCGGCCAGCACGGCTCGGATGATCGATAGCACCGGCGTGATGCCGCTGCCCGCGGCAATCATCAGATAGTTCGATCGTCGGTCGCGCTTCGGCTCGAGCGTGAAGTTACCCTGCGGCGGCAACACTTCGACTTCCGAACCGGCTCGCAACGAGGCATGCACGTAGTTGGAAAACTTGCCGCCGTCGATACGCTTCACCGCGATTCGAAGCGCCTGCTTGGGCGGCACACAGATCGAATAACTCCGGCGTAGCCGCTCGCCGTCGACATGGGCTTCGAGCGTGAGGTACTGACCCGGAGTGAACGCAAACGTACGTTCCAGTTCCTTCGGCACAGCAAACTCCACGACGAGTGCATCGTCGGTTTCGAGACGCGTCGACGCCACGGTGAGTAGCGGCACCTCAGATGGCCTTGAACTGATCGAACGGTTCGAGGCAATCGTCGCAACGCCACATTGCCTTGCACGCAGTCGACCCAAACTCGGCGACGCGATGTGTGTTGCTCGATCCGCAGTGCGGACATCGCTCGTCGCCCGGCGGCGCAATTCCGTAGGCCGTCAGCTTTTCTCGCGCAGCCTGAGAGAGCCACTGCGACGACCAGGCCGGCGATAGCACCTGCACGATGTCGACGTCGGTCAAGCCCGCTTCTGCGAACCGTGCGCGAATGTCCTCCTGCATGGTAACCAGCGCCGGACATCCGGAGTACGTCGGCGTCAGCGTGACCAAGATGCGGTGTCCTACTCGCTCGATGTTCTGCAGCACGCCGAGATCCCACAGCGAGAGCACGGGGATTTCGGGATCGGTGACCGCGTCGAGCAATGCCCACAGCTCGGGTTCCTTCGAGCAATCGCGACGTGCGCGGCGCTCGGTCTCCTCCGCCGGCACCAGCTCGATTCGTCGCGCTGCGCTCACCATTGCAGGCCGGGATACGCCCGTTGCACGAACTGCAATTCGCTCAACATGTGACCGAGATGCTCGGTGTGAATTCCGCGTCGACCGCCACTCACGTTCCACCCTGTGGCGAGCTGCGGCAGTGTCGCGTCCTCGAGTACCCGTGCGACCGTGCGCTGCCACGCGTCCTTCAGTCGAGCACGGTCCACGCCGATGCCGTCTGTGGCCAGTTCCGCCTCGAGAGAATCCATCTCGAATAGCTCGTCTACATATCCCGCCAGCGTGTCGAGTGCAGCGATGGTGCGCTGTCGGCTCTCGTCTGTGCCGTCGCCAAGCCGCACCATCCAGTCGCCGCTGCGCCGCAAGTGATAGCGCGATTCCTTGACAGCCTTCGCCGCGATGCCCGCGAGCTGTTCATCCCGCGACGTCGATAGCGCGTCGAGAAACGGCACCATGAAAGCGTCGATCAAGAACTGCCGCGCCATCGTGAATGCAAAGTCGCCTCGCGGCAGCTCGTAGATGAGATGGTTCGTGAATTCACGGGCATCGCGCCCAAATGCGATTTCGTCCTCGCTGCGGCCTGTGTTCACGCCCGCCGCCTGATAGAAGAACCGTGCGCGGCCGATGTAGTCGAGCGCCGTGTTGGCAAGTGCCAGATCTTCCTCGAGGAACGGCGCCTTGCCGCACCACTCGGTCAACCGCTGGCCGAGCACCAGCGCGTCGTCGCCGAGCCCGATTGCATAGGCGGCTGCCCGAGCGTCCATCACATGTTGTCCACTTCGCGCGGTAACACGTAGTGCGTGGCATGTCGGTACGGCTTGTCGTCCATCGGATCGTAGAAGTCTTGGGCCTCGCTCTCTTGCGAAGCCACGATGTCGGACGACTTGACGACCCAGATACTCGCTCCCTCGCCGCGCCGTGTGTAAACGTCGCGCGCGTACTCGAGCGCCTGTTGCGCGTCCTCGGCATGCAGGGAACCGACATGCTTGTGATCGAGCCCGCGCTTGGAACGCACGAACACTTCGAACAGCGGCATGTAGCGAGATTTGCTCATGCGGCACTCCTCGCCCGCCGCTTGGCGTCGTGCGCCGCCATCGCTTCACGAACCCACTCCCCTTCGCGATGTGCGGTAAGGTGGTTGGCGAGGCGCTCGCGATTGCAGGGGCCGTTGCCGGCAACGACGCGTTGAAACTCGTCCCAATCGATGGGCCCGAAGTCATAGTGACCTCGATCTGCATTGAACTTCAGCTGCGGGTCGGGAATGGCAAGACCAATGAAGTCTGCCTGCGGTACAGTCTGATCGACGAACTTCTGACGCAGCTCGTCGTTCGACTGGCGTTTGATCTTCCAGCGCATCGACTGCGCGGAGTGGGCAGATTCGGCGTCGTGCGGGCCAAACATCATGAGCGACGGCCACCACCAGCGATTCAACGCATCCTGCGCCATCGCCTTCTGCTCCGCGCTGCCACGGGCGAGCGTGAGCATGATCTCGTAGCCCTGCCGTTGATGGAAACTCTCTTCCTTGCAAATGCGCACCATGGCACGCGCATACGGTCCGTACGATGTGCGCTGCAGGGAAATCTGATTGACGATCGCCGCGCCATCGACCAGCCATCCGATGGCTCCGATATCGGCCCAAGTGAGCGACGGGTAGTTGAAGATCGACGCGTACTTGGCTCTGCCTTCGTGCAGCGCATCGATCAGCTCTTCGCGCGTGATTCCCAACGTTTCCGTGGCACCGTAGAGGTACAAGCCGTGGCCGCCTTCGTCCTGCACCTTGGCGAGCAGAATCGCCTTACGTCGTAGAGTCGGCGCCCGCGTCAGCCAGTTGCCTTCGGGCTGCATACCGATCACCTCCGAGTGGGCATGCTGTGACATCTGCCGAATGAGGTTCTTGCGGTATGCGTCGGGCATCCAGTCCTTCGGCTCGATGCGCTCTTCGCGCGCGACCTTGGCTTCGAATGCCAATAGCTCGGCTGCTTCGTCCATCACTTGCCCTCGAATTTCGGTACGCGCTTCTCCAGGAACGCGGCCACGCCTTCACGATAGTCGCGACTGCGTCCGAGCATGCGCATAGTGTCCTTCTCGTGCTCGAGATGATCGTCGAGCGAGCGAGTGCCGCTGTCGTGCATCAGCCGCTTGATGTTGGCGAACGCAAGGGTCGGTTGTGTTGCAAGCAGCCCGGCCAGCTTGGTTGCTTCATCAAGCAAGATATCGTCCGCGACACACCGCCATATCAACCCCCACGCCGCGGCATCTTCGGCAGACAACGTGTCGCCGAGCATGGCAAGTCCCTTCGCGCGCGCCATGCCGATCGCGCGCGGCAAGTGCCAGGTACCGCCCGAGTCGGGAATGAGGCCGATCTTCGCGAACGATTGGATGAATCTCGCCGACTTGCCGGCCAGCACCAAATCGCAAGCTAGCGCAATGGAGACGCCTGCGCCCGCGGCAACACCGTTGACGGCACAGATCACGGGCTTCGGCAGCGAGGTGAGAGCCCTTATGAGCGGATTCCAGTTGCGCTCGACGGCATCACCGAGATCGGCGTTGGCATCCGCCGCCACCTCGGCGAGATCCTGGCCCGCGCAGAAACCGCGACCCGCACCGGTCAGCAATACGGCGCGCACGGCATCGTCCACGGCTGCGCGCCGAAGCGCTGCGCGAAGTTCGTCATGCATTGCGTTGGTGAAGCTATTGAGTGCCGTGGGCCGATTCAAAGTCACGAATGCGACCCCGTCGGCAACGCGATACTGGACATTCTGTTCGGCCATGCAGCGCCTCCCAATGATCCGCAAAATGATACGGTTTTGTTGACCGAATGCAATTTCCTGAATACCTTCGCGCGATGACGCCCGAACAACTAGCCACCGCCTGCGTGCGGCACATGTTGGACCGCGATCCGGCCTCTCGAAGTCTAGGCTTGGAAATCGTTTCCGTCGCCCCAGGCCACGTGGCGTTGCGCATGCACGTCACCACCGACATGACCAACGGCTTCGAAGTCTGCCATGGCGGGCTGCTGTTCGCGCTGGCCGATTCGACGCTGGCATTCGCCGCCAACACGTACGACGAAGTGGCCATGGTGTCGAGCGCCGATGTCGAGTTCTTACGGAGTGCCACGCGCGGTGAGGTATTGACCGCGAGCGCAGTGGAGCGCAATCGCGGTAAACGCAATTCTCTCTACGACGTCACGATCACCAATGCCGCGGGCGAGACACTCGCGCTCGTCCGCGGGCGTTGCGCGCGCCTCGGCCGCACATTGCTACCACCCCGCCAATGACGCGCCGAATCGGTGCTCGCGAGATCCGCGACTTCGATCTCGAACGACTACCCGAAGGATTCATCGAGGACCCGTATCCGTATTACCGCGCGTTGCGTGAGCAAGATCCCATCCACCGCTGTCCCGACGGGTCGTGGCTCCTGACGCGTCACGCGGATTGTCTCGCCGTCTACAAAAGCGCCGCAGTGAGCTCCGACAAGCGTCGTCTGTTCCTGCCGAAGTTCGGCGCAACGCCGCTCTTCGAGCACCATACGACGAGCCTCGTGTTCAGCGATCCGCCTTATCACACGCGCGTGCGCGACACGCTAACGCAGGCGCTGAAACCGCGCGCCATCGGCGCGACGGTCGAAGTCCTCGAACGCTTCGTGGCCGGGTTACTCGACGAACTGGTAACTCGGGACTCCTTCGACCTGATCGACGACTTCGCATCGCGCATTCCGATCGAGATCATATCCACACTTTTGACGGTACCCGAATCGGAACGCAGTGAATTGCGTCGATGGTCTCTGGCGATCCTCGGTGCGCTCGAGCCGACGCTCACGCCGGATGTTCTAGCCGCTGGCAACCATGCCGTCACGGAGTTCATCGACTATCTGCGCACGCTCATCGAATACCGGCGCCGTGAACCCGCGGGCACGCCGAACGACATCTTGTCTTCGCTCATCGCCCAGCACGATGCAGGTGAACTCACCGAGCGCGAGCTGCTGCACAACTGCATCTTTCTGCTGAACGCCGGACACGAGACCACCACCAACCTCATCGGCAATGCCGTGCACTGTCTGGCCATCGAGCACGACTCACGGCGGCGCATTGTCGAGAAGCCAATTCTCATCAAGGGCGCAATCGAGGAGGTACTGCGATTCGCGAGCCCCAATCAGCTCGGCAACCGCGAAGTCGCAGAAGCCCTGAGCATCGGCGGGCAAGTCCTTCAGCCGGGCGATCAGATCATCATCGGCATTGGCGCGGCAAATCGAGATCCAGCGGTCTTCAGCGACCCCGATCGCTTCGACATAGCCCGCTCACCGAACAACCACCTCGCCTTCGGCAGCGGCATTCACGCCTGCGTCGGCATGGCGCTAGCGCGCATCGAAGGCAAAGTGGCAATCGAGGCCCTGCTCGCGCGCCTGCCCGAAATCGCAATCGCGGAGGCCCCACGGCTTCGACGACGCGTGCGCTTTCGCGGTTTCGAACGACTGGTCATCGCTCCCGTGCACCGCGCCGATCACGGTTGAGTAGAATCGTCGATCGACCCTGACAACGGCGCGCGCAATGCACCTCCGGCACCCGGCATTGGCCACAATGCGTTCCAACATCGCCGCGATCGAATGGCCGCCGGTATCGATCGGTGTCGCCGGCGCACTCGCCGCACTCGTGGAGCAGCACGATCAGAGCCAATGGCTCGCAGCCGAAGAGATCATCGCCCGGCAGTATCGCCAACTGCGATCGCTGGCCGATTACGCCGTGCAGCACTCCGCCGCGTTCCGCGCCCGACTCTCGAGCGCCGGATTGCAGCCAGCCGATCTCGTCACGCCGGACGGGTTGCGCGCGCTGCCAGTGCTCACCCGGCGAAACCTGCAGCAATCCGCTGGTTCGTTGTTCTGCGATGGCGTACCCGACGGGCATGCGCCGGTCGGCCATGCCACGACTTCGGGTTCCACGGGCGAACCCGTCGTCGTGCGACGAACTGCCGTCAACCAACTGGACTGGTGGGCGTTCACGCTGCGCGAGCATCTCTGGCACAGCCGCGATTTCGGCGAGCGAATGTGCGCGGTGCGCGCCAATCTCAATTCGATCATTCGCCGCAACGATTGGGGTCAGCCCGCCAATTTACTGTTTCACACTGGTCCGTCGCTGGGGCTCCCGATTACGACGGCGGTGCACCGCCAGCTCGAGCTGATCGAGGAGTTTGCGCCGGCTAGTTTGCTCATCTACCCGAATGCGCTCGATGCGCTTGCCAAATTGATACGCGACGAACGTCATCCGATCCCGTCCATTCAACATCTGCGAACCGTGGGAGAAACACTCTCGCCTCGCATCCGCGAGGAAGCGCAGCAAACATTCGGCGCAAGACTGAACGATGTGTATTCCTCCCAAGAAGTAGGCTATATCGCGATCGAGTGTCCGGATACGTCGAACTACCACGTGATGGCGGAAGCGCTGTTGATCGAGGTGTTGGATGGGCGTGGCAAGCCGTGTGCACCCGGCGAGATCGGCCGCATCACCATCACCGACCTGCACAATTTCGCAACACCGATCGTGCGCTACGACATCGGCGACTATGCGGAGGTCGGTGCGCCGTGCGGCTGTGGCCGCGGCCTGCCGACACTCGCACGCATCCTCGGCCGCGAGCGAAATTTGATCGTCATGCCGGACGGCTCGCGCCATTGGCCGCTGGTGGGATTCGCACAATACCGGGAGTTGGCACCCGTCGTTCAATACCAATTCGTTCAGGAAGATCGGACGCGTGTGACCGTGCGCTTGGTAGTGGAGCGTGGACTCACGTCCGAAGAAGAATCGCGTCTACGCGAGCACATGCAACGGGCACTCGGGTATGCGTTTCAGATCGACTTCGAGTACCTTCCGGATGCCATTCCCAAAGGTGCGAACGGCAAGTTCGAGGAGTTCGTGTGCCGCGTATGAAAAGGTACGGCGCACGCCGCAAGGGACTGGTACTGACCGCTAGTGCAACGACCAGATTGGCGACGACCACGCACGCTCACGAATTCGCCAAGCTCTCCAGCATGGCGCGCGGCCGCGACATCATTCGCAGCGAACTCGGAGCAATGCCATGAGCGACTTCACACGAACTTTCGTTTCTCTCGCATCGCCGACGGCCGGCCGCAACGGCGCGGGCTTCTATCCGTGCCAAGGCCTCTACCACGCGCCGATCGGCATGACGCCACGCACCGCATTCATCGCCACCCACTACAACGTCGACTTCGCCGAGCACTATCTCGGCGAATACATGGCGAAGCGCGGCTTCGGATTTCTCGGATGGAACACGCGATTTCGCGGCAACGAGGCGTTCTTCATCCTGGAGCATGCGCTCATCGACATCGGCGTCGGCGTGCGTTGGCTGCGCGAGACTGCAGGCGTCGATCGGGTCGTCATCGTCGGCAACTCCGGCGGCGGCTCCTTGATGGGCGCCTATCAGTCGCAAGCAACCGAACCGAACATCACCGCCACGCCCGGCTTCAAATTGCCACCCGCCGTCAACGAGCTGCCTGCAGCCGAACTGTACGTTTCGCTGTGCGCACACGCCGGACGCCCGGAAGTGCTTACCGACTGGATGGATCCGTCGGTGACCGACGAGCGCGATCCAACTGCGATCGACGAATCTCTCAACATGTACAACACGGCGAATGGCCCGCCGTACTCGGCCGAGTTCGTGGCCCGCTATCGCGCCGCGCAGAAGGCGCGCAACGAGCGCATCACGGCTTGGGTGTGGAAAGAGATCGACCGCCTGCAAAGCAAAGGCATGTTCGACCGTGCCTTCAACTTGCAGCGCACGTGGGCGGATCCACGGCTGATGGATGGTTCGCTCGACCCGTCGGCGCGTCAGGTCGGCCTGTGCTACGCCGGGGATCCCAAGGCCGCCAACTTCTCACCGCGGGGCATCGGACTCACCAATACGCTGCGCACCTGGCTATCGATGTGGAGCCTCGAGCACTCGCAATGCCGTGGCGCACCGCATCTGGCGCGCATCAGCGTGCCGTCGCTCGTGATTCAGAGCCTGGGCGACACAGGGGTTTTCCCCTCCGACGCGAAAGCCATCTTCGAGGCCCTGGGCACCGCCGACAAGACCCTCGAGTTCGTCACCGGCGACCACTACCTGGAGACGCCCGGTGGCGCCCGCGACACCGTCGCGGACATGATCGCGGCCTGGGTTGCGAAACACTGACAATCCCCGATGGGAGCGGCCACACGACCGGGTTAGACTCTGATCTCCTAGGCTTTGCTATGCGAGGTGTCGCTTATGGCCGATCCGGTCGGCTCCATACGCAACATATGTCTCGCGGGACCGGCAGGTGCCGGCAAGACGACGTTGCTCGAGGCGCTGCTGGTGCGCGCCAAAGTCGTCAACGCGGCCGGCGATGTTGCAAATGGCACCACGGTCTCGGACGCGGATCCGGCCGAGAAGGCGATCGGCCATTCCCTCGATTCGACCCTCTGTTCGTTCGCCGATGCGGGCCTCCATCTCAACATCATCGATACGCCGGGACACCCCGACCTGGTGGGGCGCGCATTCGCCGTCCTGCCAGCGGCCGACACGGCCGCCATCGTGATCAATGCCCAGAGCGGGGTCGACGCCGTCGCCGACATGCTCATGGCCGAGGCGAAGCGCCGCCGGCTGTGCCGATTGCTCGTGGTCAATCGCATCGACCATCCGGATGCCGACCCGGCAGCAGTGTTCACAGCCATTCAGGAACGCTACGGGCCCGAGTGCTTGCCGCTCAACGTGCCACTCGATCGTGGCCGCGCGGTCGCCGATTGCTTCTTCGACCCGAGTGCATCCGGCAGCTCCGACATCGGCGACATCGAGGCCGCGCACACCCGGATCGTCGAGCAGGTGGTGGAACTGTCCGAAGAACTGATGGATCTCTATCTCGAGCAGGGCGAGACGGTCACGCCTGAGCAACTCCACGAACCGTTCGAGCAGGCACTACGCGAGGGACATTTGGTACCGGTGGTATTCGTGTCCGCTACCGAGGGCACCGGCATCGACTACCTGCTGCGTGTCTTCGAGGATCTGATGCCTTCACCGGAGGAAGGCAATCCACCGGAGTTTCTCAAGGGCGCAAGTGAACGCGTGACTGTCGTGCACGACGACGACGCACATGCCATCGCCCACGTATTCAAGGTCAGTGTCGATCCGTTCCGCGGTCGGCTCGCCTACATTCGCATCCATCAAGGCACGCTCACCAACCACGGCCACGTCTACATAGGCGACGCGCGCAAGCCGTTCAAGATGTCACACCTATTGCGCGTACTCGGCACCAAGCACGAGGAACTCACCGAAGCCGGTCCCGGTGACATCTGTGCCATTCCCCGTGCCGAAGGCATGCACTACGACGCGGTCGTGCACGACTCACACGACGAGGATGAATTCCACCTGCGCCGCATTGCCTTGCCTGAGCCCATGTTCGCGCACGCCATCGCTCCCGTGAAGGAGACCGAGGCACAAAAGCTTTCCGACGCGTTGCATGCGCTGCGCGACGAGGACCCGTCCATCGACATCGAGCACATTGCGACGTTCAACGAAACCGTGCTGAAGTGCATGGGCGAACTGCACATGAAGACCGTGCTCGAGCGCATGCGTTCGCACTACAACGTCGATGTGACGACCAGCGAGCCCTCGATTCCCTACCGCGAGACCATCACGCTCGCAGCCGAAGGTCACCACCGCCACAAGAAACAAACCGGAGGTGCGGGTCAATTCGGTGAGGTGTTCTTACGTATCGAACCGTTGCCACGCGGTTCCGGCGTCGAGTTTGTCAACGCCATCACCGGCGGCGTCATTCCATCGCAATTCATCCCAGCGGTGGAGAAAGGGATCAAACAAGCGGAGGCCGAGGGTGCCATCGCCGGCTATCCGGTGCGTGACGTGCGCGTAACGGTGTACGACGGCAAAACACACCCGGTCGATTCGAAGGAAGTGGCGTTCGTGACCGCCGGCCGCAAGGCTTTCCTCGACGCGGTGTCGAAGGCGCGCGCGATCGTGTTGGAACCGATCGTCAATGTCACCATCACCGCGCCCGCCGAGACCATGGGCGACCTCACCGGTGAGCTATCTCGTCTTCGCGGCGCCATAACTGGCACCGACTCCGACGGCAACGGTAAGGTGCGCATCATCGCCCAAGCGCCGCTCGCCGAAATGCAATCGTTTCATCAGCGTCTGAAATCGCTGACTGGCGGCGAAGGCGCCTTCACCCTCGCGCCGGCGCACTATGCGCAGGTGCCGGCCAACGTTCAGAAGGATCTCGAAGGCCGCTTCAAGCGGCACGAGGACGACTGACAGAAATTGGGGACAGTTTACCTATTTCGAAGACGAGTACTCAGCGCCGCTCCTACCTACCGCGAAATAGGTAAACTGTCCCAAATTTCTTCACGCTACCGTCGGCCCCATCGCATCCAGCGCATTGGCGCGTTGACCGAGCGAGTGTGCGATTCCCGACAATAGCGCAAAGGCGCGCGCCACCAGCACGAAGTCGGTTGGTACCTTGACCACCGGGTTTTCGCGAATCGCGTCGAACATTTCGTCGGTCATGTCTTCTGTGAACTCGCCCTGGAAAGCGCCGGTGTCGGAGCGTGCAATCATGCGCCGCGCAATCACGAGCAAGGTTTCCTCGTCTCCCGTCTTGGTTTCGAAGCCGAGCTCGCGGAATGCACGCAGCATGGCCGATTCGTTGAACGTCATCATCGAAAACATGAGCTCGAAGATGCCGAGCCCGAAACCCTCGGGCAATTCCTTGGCGAGTCCAAAATCGAGCAGCGTGAAGTTGGCTTTGCCTCGCTCACTCGCGTTGACCAGGATGTTGCCGGGGTGTGGGTCCGCATGGAAGAAGCCGTACGCGAGAATCATGCGGTTGAAGATTCGCATCAATCGCACCATCAAATCCGAGTAGTCGACGCCCAATGCCGAAAGCGCATCACGATCGTTCACCTTGGCGCCTTCCACGAACTCCATGACGATCACTCGCTTTGTGCAGTGATCATGCAGTATTTCCGGCACGCGCACCGTCGGGTCATCGACAAAGAAG
>QJXZ01000250.1 GCA_003248125.1 Gammaproteobacteria bacterium
CGGTCCGGTCCGCTTTTCCCACCGACTAACTCGAATCAGGAACTGCTCGTGAACGATCTCGCCATTTGGCTGGGGATCGCGTTCTGCCTTTCGCAGTCGGCGATGTTCTCCGGTCTGAATCTTGCTTTTTTCGGGGTCAGCCGACTGCGCCTCGAGATCGAATCGCCCACGGACGAACGGGCCGCCCGTGTGCTCGCCATGCGCGGAGACTCCAATTTCCTGCTGACGACGATTCTGTGGGGCAACGTCAGTATCAACGTATTGCTAACGCTACTTTCCAATTCCGTCTTGTTCGGGGTGGCCGCGTTCCTTTTCTCGACGGTGCTGATCACGCTGCTGGGCGAGATCATGCCGCAAGCCTACTTCTCGCGAAATCCGCTGCGCATGGCGGCGCTATTGGCGCCTGCGCTGCGTTTCTATCAGTTCATCTTGTATCCAGTTGCCAAGCCAACCGCGAAACTCCTCGATGCGTGGCTTGGCCGTGAGCGCGCGGAGTTCCTTCGTGAAGCGGCGTTGCGCGACATGCTGTCACGACACTTGGAAGAGCGAACCTCCGATGTCGATCACGTCGAAGGCGTCGGTGCGATGAACTTCCTCGACATTGACGACATGGCCGCGACCGAGGAAGGCGAGCCGGTCGATCCGGCGAGCATCATTCGTCTACCACTCAACGTCGATCTGCCTCGTATTCCATCGTTCGAACGCAGAGCGGATGATGCGTTTCTCAAGCAGATTCACGCATCGGGCAGAAGCTGGGTGATTCTAGCCGACGCGCAGGGAGAGCCGCGCCTGGTGCTCGACGCCGATGGATTCTTGCGGGCAGCGCTGTTGTCGACGGAACCGCTCAATGTCTACGACTACTGCCATCGTCCGATCGTGATTCGTGATGAGCGGCAAAGTCTCGGTTCGGTCATCTTCAAGCTGAAGCGAGCGAGTCGCAGTCCTGCGGACGGTGTGCTCGAGAACGACGTCGTACTGATCTGGGCCGGAAGCCACCCGCGTATCATCACGGGCGCAGACTTGCTCGGTCGGCTCCTCGAGGGGGTGTGACGAACGCGCTCGGCGCTCAAATCAGCAGGAAGCTGAGTGCCGTCGCGATGCCCAAAAACGAAAAGAATCCCGCGACATCGGTGACGGTGGTGAGCACTATGCTCGAAGAGGTGGCAGGGTCCTGGCCGAAGCGCACCAGTGTGATGGGAATGAGCGCGCCGGACATACCCGCGATCACCATCGAGCTGATCATCGCAATTGCGATGATGAGCGCGAGCCCGGTCGAGCTGCTCCACAGGAACACGCTGAAAGCCGTTACGAGTGCGATGCCGAACCCGTTCAAGAGCCCGGCCACCGCCTCTTTGCGCAAAATGCGCGGCCAGCCGTTGACGCCGATTTCTCGCAGCGCAAGACCCCGCATGGTGACTGCGAGTGCTTGTGCGCCCGAGTTGCCCGATTGTCCTGCCACGACAGGCAGCAGCACAGCGAGCGCGGTGAACTGTGCAATCGTGCTCTCGAACAACCCAACCACCGATGCCGCGAGGAATGCGGTCAGTAGGTTGATCTGCAACCAAGGGTGACGCTTACGCACCGAGAACCAAACGCTCGACAGCGCGCGCTCGTCCTTGCCGACGCCAACCATGGTCTGCATGTCGGTCAACGCGTCTTCTTCGACGGCGTCGAACAGTTTCTCGCTCCGGATGATGCCCACGAAACGATTCTCGGCGTCGACCACCGGCAGTGTGTTCTGATTGTAGTTACCGATGCGCGCCGCGATGTCGTGACGGCTCGTCATTTCGCCAATCGCAACCCGGATTTGCCGCATGACCTGGCCGACGAGCGCGTTGGGGTGCGAGGACAACAACAGTTGCAGGTCGACCATACCGGATAGCGTCTCGTCGTCATCGACGACGTAGAGGGTGCGCGCAAGGCGGGCTTGGGTATGCTGCACGCGAGCGAGCACGTCCTCGACGCTGGCTTGGCGCGTGATGCGCAGACCCTGCACTTCCATCAGTGCGATTGCACAATCTTCTGGTACGGCGAGCACGCGCTCCACTTCGCGTCGGACGCCCTCCGGCAATTCGCTCATCACACGCTGGTAGTCGTCGTGACCGATAGCGCGTATGCAGCGGAACATATCGGCCGGTTCCATCATTGCAATCACCGCCGCGCGGCGCTCGGGACTGAACCGGCTCAAGATCTCACCGGCGCGGCTCGCATCGAGCAGTCGCAGCACCTGCACCGCACGCGCCGGCGGGGCGTCGTCCAGCCAGGCGGAAATCTCGTCCATGTCGCGTCGCGCGATGGTGGTTGCGACCACGGCCGGTGCGTCGCGCAATAGTTGATCAATTGGATTGACGGGAATCGGGTTCACGACGGTGCGTTGCGGGAGCGGCTCACCATGGCGATGAGCAACTCCGTCCACAGGCCGAGGAGGGCGGACAGTAGGCCGACTCGACGCGGGTCGGTAGCCGCTGCATCGAGACCCAATGCTCGGGCAATGGTGCCGAGTCGCACCACGCCCGCAAAACGGCCTTGATCGTCTGCCGCAGGCAGGCTGTCGTACGTTTGCCAGTTCGCGCCGCGCAGTGCGTCGGCCAGGAGGAGCGTCGCAGCAATGCGCGGCCGGTCGGTCAACGGTATGTCGCCAACGCGCACCGACGCCTCGGCCTCGCTCAGGCGCAAGATCGAGACTTGGCCGAGATAGCGATCGTCGGCATTGGTCACATATACCCACGGGTCGTCGCCTGCCTCGCTGGTTGCGCGTGCCCGCTCGACCACGGCAGCGACGAGTTCGTCCGGATGGCAGACCTGCACTTGCTCATCGAGCACGCTCCAGACACGGTCGCTCGGCAATGCGAGCGCGCGTTGAATTCGTACTCGGCGGCGCGGTGCGACCTCGGACAACAACGCGGAGCGAGTGCTCGCCGGCAATACCCTGAGCGTGTGCACCACGTTCGGATGTGCCCCGGCGCCCGCGACGGCTTCGTGCCAGCGCAAATGCGGGTGTTCCGCGATCGTGGTTGCAAGCCACCAGACGGGCGCATGTTCGACGAGCCGCTCGAGTTCTTTTTCGTCCAGCGCATCGAGCAGTGCGCGCTCGTCGTCGCCGGACAATCGCGGCAGCGCTTCGGCACAAGCGCCGGGCTCGAAGCGCAGCCACGCGCGCAACAGATCGGTGTCCAACGCGCTCATTGGCTGTCGGTCTCGACCGCCAAGGGTCGGCTGCCTAAGTAGCGTCCGGGCACGTGCACGATGCCATCGTCGTTTTCGAGCACCAGGTCGGCATCGCGAATCTGCACTACGCGACCGCGGATCGTGCCGACACGAATGCGGACGCCGGGCTCGATTACGTTCTGAATGCGGCGGATCGCAATCAAGTCCTGCACATAGCCGATGCTGCCGATCGAAACGGCAATGCCGAGGCTCGCTACCAGCACGACGACGATCGCAACTAGCGCATTGAGCATCCAGCCGACGTCGATGCCGACGAGCCCTAGCGCAATGACCACTGCGACGAACATGACCGCGGCGTAGGCACTACGCCGTACGAGCGGCTCGTACAGCGCACTTACGGCGCGCGCGCTTCGTCCCGCCACGTCGCGTGTGGCAACACCGAGCAGGTGTCCGAGCACCAGCACCGCGACGGCAGCGAGCAGTGCTGGCGCGTAGCCGGCGATGGTGGCGATGGCATCGCTGACAGCGGGGGCAGCGAGCACCTGTACCGCGAGCACTAGGCCGACGATCAACATGCCCCAAAACGCGATGTTCGACATCGTGCGGCCAGATTCGCCGCCTAGCCTGCTG
>QJXZ01000237.1 GCA_003248125.1 Gammaproteobacteria bacterium
ACGCGTATTGGAAGGTGCCGACCTCATTCGCAGCGTAAAGCAGGGCCGCACGCGCATCGTCGAGCTGAAGCCGCGGTCATTCGATCCGGCGGCGCGGTTCGTGGAGAACTGCCGGAACCGTTGGCATCGGCGGTTCGATTCGCTCGCCGACTATCTAGCCGAGCAAAGTTGAGCCGGCTGCTTCGACGCGCTACGTCGTAGTCACGCAGCAGCCGCCAACCACGAATGTTCGACCCGGTTGGATAGACGGCCTCCGCTCGATCGCCGAATGACCGTCAGATCATCATGCGCAACAATCGGCTGATCCCTCGCCAGGCACGTAGGCGAGCTCGCGATCGACGAACGGTGAGCGCGTCATATGCGCGATCTGACGAGTGGTCAAACGGCGCCTCAGTGATTATCCTTCCTGCAAAGCGGCGACATCCCGCCCCCTAGGACGACAGGTAATGAAACGCACGACGCTCATCCGATAGACCCCGAACGGGCTACGGCCCCGAGTCTAGGAGAACGTCATGTCGTCCAGTTCGCTGGTCGCTCTACGCGACCTCACATTCATTCACGATGCTGCGTCTGAGCCGCTGATCAGCGGTCTGTCCGTGCATCTGCCGGTCGGCTTCACCGGGGTAGTCGGTGCCAACGGTGCCGGCAAGACGACGCTGCTGCGGCTCGTCACCGCTACGCTCGCGCCGAGCAGCGGCACGGTCGATGGTGTCGGCCACGCGGTGTACTGCGAACAGCGCACCGATTCTCCGCCTGCGGCACTCGTCCGGTTTGTCGAAGACTGGGACTCCGACGCATTCGCGCTGCGTGGACGACTGGAGATCGAACCGGACTTCGTGAAACGCTGGGACAGCTTGAGCCACGGCGAACGTAAGCGCGCGCAGATCGGTTGCGCACTGTGGCAGCACCCCGACGTGCTGGCGATCGACGAGCCAACCAATCACATCGACGCCCGCGCCCGGGATTTGCTGTGCGATGCGCTCGCGCGCTTCCAGGGCGTCGGACTGATCGTCAGCCACGATCGCGACCTGCTCGATTCGCTGTGCACACAATGCATCTGGCTCGAGCCGCCGAACGCGAACGTCTACGCCGGCGGCTTCACCCAATCGCGAGCCCAGCGTCAGAGCGATCACGACACCGCGGTGGCGGAACGTAAAAAGGCCATGCAAACGCACCGCGCGCTCGAGCGCGAGTTAGCACAGCGCCGCGAGCGTGCCGCGGGGGAGTCGGCTCGGCGCTCCAAGCGCGGCATCGCGCGCCATGACAGCGATGCGCGCGAAAAGATCGACCGCGCCCGTGTCACCGACGGCAAGTCTGGCGCAGCGCTCAGGCAACTCGCGGGGCGTGCCGCTCAGGCCCGAGCTCGCCTCGATACCGCTCGAGTGGACAAAGTCTACGAAACTGGCATCTGGCTGCCCGGTTCGCGGTCGCGACGCGCCAAGCTGTTCGACCTCGCGGCCGGCGTGACAGCGCTCGGCGACACGCGCGTACTTCGTCATCCACGATTGACCATGATGCCGGACGATCGCATCGCCATCACTGGTATCAACGGCGCCGGCAAGTCCACCTTGCTGCAGTCGATCGCTGCCGTGGTCAACGTGCCGCCCGCACACGTGATCACGCTGCCGCAGGAGATACCGGCATCCGTTGCGATACGACTTCTCGATGAGGTTCGTACGCTGCCCGCACGTGAGTTGGGACATGTCATGAACGTGGTGAGCCGCTTGGGTTCGCGTCCACAACGACTGCTGGAGAGTGCGCTGCCGAGTCCCGGCGAGATTCGCAAGCTGTTGCTCGCGATGGGTATGGCCAGGGTTCCGCATCTGATCGTGATGGACGAACCAACCAATCACTTGGACCTCCCCTCGATCGAAGCGTTGGAGTCAGCGCTCGTCGATTGCCCGTGCGGACTCTTGCTCGTCAGCCACGATCAGCGCTTTCTCGGCCGCCTTGCGCGCGTGCGCTGGCACATCGACGTCGACCGCGAGCGCAACTCGGTGTTGATACCGGCATGACTAGGGACTTGCAGCTGCTCCGACTGCCGCGCCGAACGTCAAGACCACTTTGCCGTCTTCGAGGTCGACCGTCTCTGTGGGTGCGGGAATCACTCTCGATGGATCGATGGAAGTATTTGCCAGCAGCGCATCCACCACCGCTTGCCGGCGCGACTCGGCGAGCATCGTAATCGCAGAATCATCGATCGGCTCGGCATCGATGAGCCGCGTTCGCAACGCATCGATGTACGCCAATTCATCGAATACCGCGGGCGTTCCTTCACCGGCCGATGTGGTGAACTGCTCCCGCAGGGTTGCACGTTCCTCGGCTGCGACGATGTCACTCGCCAATGTTTCCATGGTGGCGCGCAACACGCTTTGGTCACCGCCAGCTACACCTTCGTCGACGCGCGCTACGACGCGTGCGGTGCGGATCGCCAGGCCGTCCGCTTGCGGCGCACTGGCACCCGGCACGGTCACGGCGAGCGTCGGCCGTAGCGTGAGCGCTTCGGTGAGTTTTGCGATCAATTCGCGCTCCGGTGGCGCGAGATCGGCGCGTCCTGGCAGGAAAGTCACGTGATCGAGCGATTCATCGCCACCGCCACCGCCGACCAACGCGGCCAACAGTCGGAAAGGGGCGGCGACGATTTTGCTGATGAGACTGAAGATCGCCTTGCGGATTATCCCGCCGATCGCGAACTCGGGATCATCGACATTGCCCTTGATCGGCAGATCGACATCGATGTTGCCGTCGGGACCTCGCAGCAGCGACACGGCCAGATCGAGCGGCAGATCCATCGCATCCGGATGCTCGACACGCTCGCCGAGCTCGAAGTCGCGCAGCACGATCTTGTGCTGCCCTTCGAGTAGTCTTTCCCGCAAGGTGTATTGCGTATCGAGATCGAGTTTACCGCGCTCGATCTTACGACCGGCGAAACGGATGGTGTAGGGTGTCGCGTCGGTGAGCTCTATGTTCTCCCAGTGCGTCGCGAGCGTCGTATTGCGCTCGATGTCGAGCAATTCGAGTGCGCCGTCGAGCCGAATCTGGCCGTAGTCACCTACCCTACCTTCCATCGCCACCGTTGCGGGCTTGCTGCTCGACGAGTCGAAGGCATCGATGCGACCGCCGAGCTCGGCGATCTGGGCGTTGAAGACGATCGGCAAGCTCTCGTCGCGAAAATCGCTCGCGGCATCGTGCACGTCGAAACGCGTCATGCGCACCACCCATGGCGACTCGGCTGGTTGCTCCGCAGCCGTGACCGCTCCATCCACGGTCTCTGCGAGCCGCGATTTGCGTTCGTCGTCGGCGGATTCGGTTTCGACCTCGGTATCCCCCGCGCGACGCATGACCGCACCGACGTTGAGCTTGCCATCGCGATCGATGCGCAACCGCGCAAACGGCCGATCGAGCACCACGTGCGCGAGGCTCGCCTGCTTCGATGAAAGCCGAACGTTCGCGCCGTCGATGCCGAACCGTTGCCAAGAAAGCACAGGGTCTCGACCGTCGGCCATGACCAAGGAGAAGTCTGCAATCGCGGCGGCGCCGTCGAACGTCACACCTTCTTCACTCGCTACGTTCACATCACCCTGTAGATCGAGTTCGCCGGATTCGAGCGCGAGCAGCGTGAACTCGCCGACGTACGGCTGCAGGCTCGGCAGCGCAAGTGAATCGGCCTCGACCCGCGATTCGGCCACCAAGGACGGGTTGAATCCGAACGTGCCGCTGGCCTTGAGGCGCCCGCCGCCGGAGTTGGCTCTCGACGCAAGCGACGCATCCGTGAACTGCAGCGCGCCGCCCGTCATCCCAACGTCGGCGATGGCGAGCTGCCACGGGTTCCGCTCGGCCGGCGGCGGCTGTGGCTGCACGGTTTCGGGTTCTTGCGCAGACAGCGCATTCGGCGTGGCGCGCATCAATGAATTCCACGTGAAGCGACCCTCGGCATCGCGCTCGAGGTGCAGTTGCGGGCCTGCGATCGATACGCGGCCCACGGACACCGCCTGCTCCGGCCATTGCACGCGGCCGTTTTCGATGTGCAGCGCCGCGAGCGATGCAAGCGGTGCGTCGTCCATGCCGCGTGTGACCACCAGGTCTTGCACCGCGACATCGATGTCGGTGACATCGCCGCCGATCTTGCCATCGGCACGCGTGTCGAGCGCGTAGTCGAACGCAACGGCCATGCGGCCATCGTCGATTGCCACATCGAGCGCATCCGACAGATAGGCAGACAGCTTCGGCAGTAGCAGCGATGCAAGCGAGAGATGGCCCGTGGAGCCGATTGGATTGAGGCTCACGGTACCCCGCCAATCGAGCTTGGCACCGCTCTCGCCGACGATCGTGACGTGCTGCTCGCCGCTCTCGTTCGGCAATGTGCTGAGATCGTCGACGATGACATCGATCGGACCGAAGCGCTGCCGGTAGCGCTCGCGCACCGCGTGATCCTCGAGGTCCATGGCGCCGCCCAGCAACTCCACGCGGTGGACGAGCACACGCGGCGCCCCTGCTGCACGCGTTGCCTCGGCGCCGCCATCAGCGGGCGCCGCATCAGTGGTCGGCGCGAGCACAGCCAGGTTCAGCTTGTTGTGTTCGTCGATCACCACGTTCACGTACGGTGACGCGATGCGCACGTAGAGAAACGTGAATGCGCGGTGAAACAGGCTGGACAGCTCGAAGTTGGCCTCGAGCGATTCACACGACAGCAGTGTCTCGCCGTTGGCATCGTCGAGCGCAAATTGCTCGAGCCGTGCCGACAGTGCGAACGGATTGACGTCGACATCGTCCAGATGGGCGGTGAGACCCAACGTTTCTCGGACAGTGTTCACGATCATGTCGCGCGCGAGCCACGGCACGATCACGAAGCCCGTGAATCCGTAGAGTGCGATCAGCACCCAGGCCCAGAAGCGCAACCGCCGATAGTCGAGCCAGCCGACACGCCAACGTTCGAGATCGAACATTCGCGGGCATTCCCCCATTGTTCTTCGATCACCAACGCGCACCGCACGCGCCAGCCAATGGGTCGATTGTCCGAGTGCCCCTCATCGATCGCAACCCGACTTGCGCAAGGTCGGTCCCGACCATGGCATGATGCCGCTCAGCTCGGCCGATTCCCTCAGGAGCGTCGATGACTAGCCAATCGCCCGTCCGCTATGACGTTCGCGACGGCATCGCGTTCGTCACGTTGAACCGGCCAGAGGTCAGGAACGCCATGAACGGCGAGATGTGCGATGCATTGAAGCAAGCCTGGATCGACATCGAGACCGACCCTGCCGTGAAGGTGGCCATCTTGTCCGGCACCGGCGACCACTTCAGCGTCGGCAAGGACTTGAAGGAGCAAGACGACCCGCGCAAGCCGCACCGCATGCACATGGCTTACCCGCCGAACGGTACGACTTTGTTCAAGCCTCTGATCGGCGCAATACAAGGCTACGTGATGGGCGGTGCATATGCCTTTGCCGTGCGCGGTTGCGACCTCACCATCGCAGCGAACGATGTGCAGCTCGGGTTTCCCGAAGCGAAAGCCGGCATCGCGATCCCACCGATTGGCTACGTGCCGTACCTTCCGTTCAAGGTGAGCCTCGAGTTCCTTCTGCTCGGCTGGAAGGGCGCTCGGTTCATGCCGGCGGAACGCGCCTACCAGCTCGGGCTGGTGAACCAAGTCGTGCCGCGCGACCAGCTGATGAACGAGGCGATTCGTTGGGCAGAACAGCTGAAGGAGATTCCGCCGCTCTACATCCGCTCGATCAAGTACGGCCACTACAAGTCTGCGGCGCTGCGCTACCTCGAAAACGAACAAGACTACGTGAACTTCATTTGGCCGCAGGTGGTGAGCGACGACCGCAAGGAAGCCATCGATGCCTTCCGTGCCGGACGCAAGCCGGACTTCACGGGCAGCTGATGCCGAGCGGCGGAGAGACGGTTTTGGTCATCGCTGCCTGCGCGTCCACAGCGAGGTAGGGATGCAAGACGAGCACGATGGCGAGACCTATGCCACCAGCACGATCAAGATAACCGATCGTGACCCAATGACCGACTTCGAGTGCCGTGAGATCGCGCTGCTCGGTCGAACCAAGCGCGTCTACGTCACTGGTACGGGGCCAGCCGTCATCGTGATGGCGGAGATGCCGGGCATCTATGCGCACTTCTTGCGCTTCGCCCGCATGGTACGCGACGCCGGTTTCACGGTTTGGATTCCCGCATTGTTCGGCACCGAGGGCGGTCCTGTGTCTATGGCGGGCGGCGTCGTGACATTGGCGAAGGCGTGCGTGAGCCGGGAATTTCGCGCCTTCGCTGCGAACGCATCGAGCCCGGTCACGCAATGGCTTCGCGCCTTGGCTGCGCAAGCACACGAACGATGCGGCGGCCGTGGCGTTGGTGCCATCGGCATGTGCTTCACCGGCAACTTCGCGTTATCGATGATGCTCGAGCCCGCGATGCTCGCGCCGGTGTTGTCGCAACCTTCGCT
>QJXZ01000184.1 GCA_003248125.1 Gammaproteobacteria bacterium
GCCACGATGCCGTGCGAATTGAGACTGCGGACGTGACTGCCAGCGATTCCCGCGTAGACGGCGTCGATCTGGCATCCAGCCATCAGTTCCGCTTCTTCTACCGCGCGCTGGATGGATTGCACCGTGGATTCGATGTTCACCACCACACCCTTCTTCAACCCACGCGATGGGTGCGACCCGATGCCAACGATCTCGAGCTCGCCGTCGGGCGTCACGTCACCCACGATCGCCGCGACCTTGCTCGTGCCGATATCGAGACCAACGATCCGCCTCACGCCACCGTCAAGTGCCATTCAACGACTCATCGCCAACGTGGGACGCGCAAGCCCCGATTTACCGACCGGATCGGCATCTCGCCAATCCACCGCCACGCCATTCGGATAGCGCGTATCGACGCGTACAACCTCGTCGAATCGCGCCGAGATCACACCGTCGTAGACACGCACGAAGCGTTCCAAACGTCCTAGCAAGTCATCGCTGCCGAACTCGACCAGAAGCCCGTTCGTGAACTCCGCCTCCCATTCACCGATCACGTTCTCGCGGATCGCAGCGATGTCGAGCGACCGTCCGGACAATACTTGGCTCAAACCTTGAAACACTTCCATCGCGCGTGCGCCGCTCGATGCCTGGCACTCGATCAGCGGCAGATGATCGAGGCCAACGTCCGGCGTGGCGATCACTTCGCCCGCGCTGTTCAGCACGCCGCCAACACCCCAGCGCGCCACGAACACTTCCTTGGTCACATCTACCGAGACGCCGCGCGGCCAGGCGCGCCGAACCTTCACGTCGCGTGGCCAAGAGAGAGACACAACGGCCGTCATTACCGAGTCGAGATCCAGGGTGAGAAAACTTCCCGACAGCGACGCGGCAACCGCACCTCTAACTTCCGCACGTTCGTTCGGAGAAAGCTCGCCGGCAACGCGAACCACACGCACAGGACCATTCATCGCCCACAGCACATAGATGAACGCGGCCGCGACCAAGAGCAGCACGGCGACGCCGAGCACACTCTGCCATCGCGTCAGCTCATGACTCACTTTCATCCGTTCACCTACCCTCTTTCGCAGCTCATCCGTTCGTGCTCACGCTCATTCGTTGTCGCCCCGCAATCGTCGCGACAGCTGGCTGACGTTGCCCGCACCCTGCACAAGTAGCACGTCGCCTTCGTCGATCAGGCGCGGCAACAGATCCTCGGCTTCGGCTACATCCGCTGCACGCACCGGGTTCACGCGACCTCGCTCGCGAATGCCTTGGCACAACGCACGCGAATCCGCGCCGACGATCGGCGCTTCTCCAGCGGCGTATACGTCCAGTAGGACGAGCTTGTCGACGAGCGACAGGACGCGCACGAAATCATCGTAGAGATCTTGCGTGCGAGTGAACCGGTGCGGCTGATAGACCATCACCAGGCGGCGCTCCGGCCAAACTGCGCGCGCGGTTTCGATCACCTTCTGCACTTCTGTCGGATGGTGGCCATAGTCGTCGACAAGCGTCACGTCGCACCCCCGCAAGGAAATGCATTCGGTCACCTCGAAGCGCCGGCCGACACCGGAGAATTCGCGCAAACCGGTGATGATTGCAGCATCCGAAACGCCTTCTTCGGTGGCGACTGCAATCGCCGCGAGCGCGTTCTGCACATTGTGCAGACCCGGCAGATTGATCGTGACATCGAGATCCGCCTTGTCGCCCGGCCGGGATGCTCGAAACTGCCACGCGCGTCCTGTTCGACGCACATCGACCGCCCGGAAATCGGCGTCCTCGGTGAAGCCGTAGGTGATCATCGGTCGCGATACGTCGGCCAGAATTTCACGCACCTCGGGATCGTCGATACAAAGCACGACAACGCCATAGAACGGCAACCGATGCACGAATTCGACGAACGTTGCCTTGAGGCGTTCGAAATCGTGCCCATAGGTGCCGAGATGATCACGATCGATGTTCGTGATCACGGACACCATCGGATTCAAGTTCAGGAACGACGCATCGCTCTCGTCGGCTTCTGCGACTAAGAAGCGGCCGACACCGAGTTTGGCGTTGCTACCCGTGCTATTGAGCAGACCACCGATTACGAACGTCGGGTCGAGATCCGCCGCCTGCAGCACTGACGCAATCAAGCTCGTCGTAGTGGTCTTGCCGTGCGTACCGGCAACGGCGATGCCATGTCGATAGCGCATCAGCTCGCCGAGCATTTCCGCGCGCGGTACGACCGGAATTCGATGCTCGTGAGCGGCAACGACCTCCGGATTCGAAATATCCACCGCACTCGAAACCACCAGCACGTCGGCGTCATCGACGTTCGCAGCGGTGTGTCCGAACGCAATCGTCGCGCCGAGCCGTTCGAGGCGCCGCGTCGTCGGTGAGCGCGTGAGATCGGATCCGGAAATGACGTAGCCTTGATTGAGCAGCACTTCCGCAATGCCACACATGCCGGACCCGCCGATGCCGACGAAGTGGATGCGTCGGACACGCCGCATTTCGGGTACCTGGCCAACCATCACGGCGACCTCCCCGGCTCCAGGCGCGCGCGCACCGCGAGCCCGAACAAGGCACAGCACACCACCAGGCTGTTGCCACCGTACGAAACAAACGGCAACGTCAGCCCTTTGGTCGGCAACGTACCGGTGTTCACGCCAACGTTGATCAAACATTGCACACCGATGGTGAGCGCCGCGCCGAACGCGAGATGGGCAGCAAAAGGTCGCTTGGAATCGAGCGCGTCGTGGCCGATCGCGAGCATGCGCAAAACCAGTGCCACGAGCAATGCGAGCACGGCGCCGGCGCCTACCAACCCCAACTCCTCGACGACGACGGCGAAAATGAAGTCGTTGTGCGCCTCCGGAAGATAGAAGAGCTTCTGAATACCCTCACCGAGCCCCAACCCAAACCACTCGCCGCGACCAAAGGCGATCAACGCTTGCGTCAACTGATAGCCGCTTCCGTACGCAACTGACCACGGGTCGAGAAACGTAATCAAGCGCTCGACCCTGTATGGCTGTGCGACAGTGACGAGCGCGAGCGCGGCCAGCGCGCCGAGCACCAGTACGGCAAAGTGAAAGAGGCGAGCACCGGCAAGGAACATCATGCCGCCACTCACGACGATCAGCACCACCACCGACCCGAAGTCGGGTTGCAGTAGATACAAGCCCGACAGCACAGCGACAATCGACAGAGGTCGCAGGAGATCGGCGAAATTCCGCCCGATCGTCCCCTGCACACGCGTCAAGTATCCGGCGAGGTAGACGACGATCACGAACTTGCCGATCTCGGCCGGCTGAATGGAGATCCCACCCAACGAGATCCAGCGTCTCGCGCCATTGACCATGCTACCGATGCCGGGCACCAACACGAGCGCCGCAAGCGCGATGGCGGCCAACAGCAACGGCCGGTGCGCAATCTGCCAGAACTTGAGGGGCACCAACGCACAGGCTATGCCGGCACCGATGCCAGCCGCGAGATATGCGGCATGGCGCAGCACTAGCGGTCCCACCGATCCGCCGGCCGCCGCGAGCGGCGCAGATGCGGACGCAACCATGACCAAGCCGACCGTCAGCGCAGCGATCCACAACATGATGAGCGCGCCATCCAAATTGCGCGTCATGACGGCAGCGCCTCGACGTGCGCAGCGAATTCCCGTCCGCGCGCCTCGAAATTGGTGAACATGTCGAGACTCGAGCATGCCGGCGACAGCAACACGATGTCCCCGGGACGGGCCGCTTGCGCTCCGGCTGCGA
>QJXZ01000314.1 GCA_003248125.1 Gammaproteobacteria bacterium
TCTTGTCTCGCCAAGCTTGCGGAAGAGAAATAGGTAAACTGTCCCCCGATTTCCAATTTCCCCGATCTGCTAGCCGAGCAGCGCCGGTCGCTCCTTTTCGATTCCCGGCTTCAACGCACGGAGTGCATCCGCCAAGGCATCGACGGCGGAATCCACATCCGCCGCCGTCATCGGCGTCGAGATGCAGTACATGAGCCGCCCGGCACTCATCACGCCACGCTGCAACATCTCGAGGTGCAGCAGCTGCCCGACGTTACCCGCGGCGACCATGCCGGCTAGCGAAGCGCGCGCCGAGTCGAGCGGACGATCGGTGAAGTGCAGATTCGAAAGCGAGCCAGTACCGGTTGCCTGACCGCGAATTCCTGCGCCCGCGAATGCCTCGTTGGCACCCTGGCGAAACCGCTCACCCAGCCCGTTCAAGCGCTCGAATACCTGCGGGTCCAGCTGGCGCATTGCCGCCTCGCCGGCAGCCATCGACAGCACGTTGCCACTGAAGGTGCTGGCGTGCATGACCGGCTGCACTTCGTCAGGATGAAACACGCGCATCAGCTCGGCGCGCCCACCGAACGCACCAATCGGCAATCCGCCGCCGATGATCTTCCCCATCGCGGTCAGATCGGGCACGATGCCGTGCGCTGCCTGCGCGCCGCCATCGGCGAGACGCAAGGTAATGACCTCGTCGAACACCAGTACCACACCGTGCGCACTCGTCGCATCGCGCAACGCGACCAGAAAGTCGCGCGTCGCAGGAATCATGCCCATGCTGCCGAGCACCGGCTCGACGATGACGGCAGCAAGCTCGTGTGCATGGCGCCGAATCAGGTCGCGCGCGATCTCGGGTTGGTTGTACGGGCAGATCACTACGTCGCGCAGCACGCTGTCGGGAATGCTGGCATCGATCGCCACCGGCAACGGTGCTTCGATTGGGCCACAGAGATCGGCGCGCGGTATTAAAGAGACTTCGGCCAGCTCGTAGCTACCGTGGTAGCCGCCCTCCATCTTCATGATCTTTTGCTTGCCGGTCGCCGCGCGCGCGCACCGCAACGTCATGAGCGTGGCTTCGCTGCCGGAGCTGGTGAAGCGCAGTTGCTCGATGGAAGGCACACGGTCGCGAATCAGCGCCCCCAGCGCGATTTGGCCACGAGACGGGGCAGCATAAGCCGACCCGTTGGCGATCTGCGCGCTCACCGCAGCCACGACCGCGTCGTTGGCATGGCCATGAATGAGCGATGTGAAGTTGTTCATGAAGTCGATCAATTCGTGGCCGTCGACATCGGTCATGCGACAACCTTTCGCATGCGCAATCGACAAGGGGAACGGCGCGTAGTGCGCGCTCATTCGCGTGTCGCCGCCAGGAAAGATCTCGCGCGCTTCCGCGATCAACCGACGCGACAGCGGCGCGAATGACTGGTAGCCGTCGTAAACCGCCTGTCTCAAATCCACGTCGGTACCCTACGCAAACAACTTGGAGACCGAATCGCCGCTGTGGATCGCACCAATGGCATCGGCGAACAAACCAGCCACCGACACCACCTCCACGCAGTCGTCGCGTTTCTCCATGGGCACGGGAATGGAGTTGGTGACCACCACGCGCTCGATCGGCGAATCACGCAGCCGCTCGATGGCTCGACCCGACAGCACGGGGTGTACCGCCGCAGCTTCGATGCGCTGCGCACCTTTCGTTTTCAGAAAGCGCGCCGCTTCTATCATGGTGCCACCCGAGGCGATCTCATCATCGATGATGAGTGCGTTCTTGCCGCCGACCTCGCCAATCAGGCCCACCGCAACCGGATTCTCCGAGTCGTCGTGGCGACGTTTGTCGATGATGGCCATTGGCAACTTCAAGCGATTGGCGTACTCGGCTAGGTCCTTGGCTTCACCCACGTCGCTCGCCACCAGCACTGTATTGTCGAGGCGAGTCGTGTTGCGCAGGTGATCGCAGACGAGCGAGGTGGCATTCATCTGATCGACGGGAATTCGAAAGAAGCCCTGCACCTGTGGCGAATGCAGATTCATCGTTAGCACACGGTTGGCCCCCGCGGTTTCGAGCAGATCCGCCATCAAGCGCGCCGTGATCGAAATGCGCGGCCTATCCTTCTTGTCCGAGCGCGCGTAGGGAAAATACGGCAAAACGGCCGTAATGCGCCGCGCAGAGGCGTGTTTCAACGCGTCGATCATGATCAGGAGTTCCACGATCAGATCGGACAGCGGCGAACACGAGGTCTGAATGACGAACACGTCCGCTTCGCGGACGTTTTCCCGACACTGGAACAAGATGTTCTCGTTGCCGAACCGCACCAGCTCGGTTTGCGTCAATGGCAAGCCGAGGCGATCGCCGATTTCCTGCGCGAGCGCAGGATGCGACGTACCGGCGATGAGCTTGATTTCACCACTCATTCAGACGAGCCCGAATTTGGCGGCAAACGGATCCCACGCAGCGTCACGGTGCCAATCGTACTCCGTGCCATCGGCAACGCGCATCGCGACTTCGTCGCCGAGCAGTCGTGCAATCACCGCGAGCGCCATGTCGATGCCGGCCGCGACACCGCCGGCGGTGAATACGTTGCCATCCTCCACCCAGCGCGCCTGTGGCACCCACGTTGCTTTCGGACCTTGGCTCACCGGCCACGACCATGCAGATTTGTTGGTCGTGGCGCGTTTGCCGTCCAGCAATCCTGCCGCGGCGAGTACACCAGCACCCGTACAGACGGATGCCACGATTTCCGCCTGCTTGGCCCGTGCGCGCAGGAAGTCGAGCATCGCCGTGTTGCTTGCTTCGCGACGCGTGCCGATGCCGCCGGGCAGCAACATCACGTCGATCCGTGGTGCGTCGGCAAAGGTGTGTTCGATCAAGGCCGACGTGCGTTGCGCACTCGCAACTGGTCCGATGCGCTCGCCCACCGATACGACTTCGAACTGCTCCGGCAACACGCCGAACATCTCCAGCGGCCCGAAAATGTCGAGCAACTCGAAGCCCTCGAAGAAGATCGCGCCGACCGTACGCTTCACCGCCCCTCCCGGGCGGCCATACTACCGCGCGTCGGCCTCAACTATCAGCACGGCGTCCACCACGACTTCGTGGCCGATCCAATCGGGATCCGCCCAATCGCCGGTGCCGAGCCCAAAATCGAGCCGGTCCAGGATCGCCCGCGCCGCCAGACGTCCATCGGCAACACGAAATTCGACGCGGACCGGCCTCGTCACGTCTCTGATCGTGAGTTCGCCATTGGCGACGTAGCCGTCACCGGCGGGCACGAACGCGCGCGCCTCGAATCGGGCGGTGGGAAACACAGCCGTCTCGAACCAACCGGCGCCGGTCAAGATCTCGTCTCGCTCACCGTCTCCCGTGCGCACCGAGCCGACGTCGATCGTCACGCGCACGCTAGAATCAGCAAGCGCATCGGCATCGAAGCGAATCTCGGCATCGAAGGTCTCGAAGTGGCCACGAAATTCGAGTCCGGCTTGCTGGGCCACGAATTCGAGCCGGCTCGCGGCCAGATCGATCGGTAACGGCGCGATCTCGGCCGCCACCAAGGGCGCAAATGCGAGCGCGGCGCAGAACCCTATCCAGCGCGCCACGGCAGCATCCTCATGAGGATTCCGTCCTTGTCGACGAACTGATGCTTGAGTGCGGCAACGATGTGCACGCCAGCCAAGGTGACCAGGCTGAAGAACAAGAACTCGTGCACCTCTTCGAGGTCATGCGCCAAATCTTTGTTTGGCGCCATCAGGTTTGGCAGTTCGAACAAGCCGAAGAAATTCACCGCGCGATCTTCAGCGCTGGTCGCGAGCCAGCCGGTCAACGGAATCGCGAATAGCAGCACATAGAACAACCAATGCGCCCCGCGCGCGAGTATCACTTGCCAGCGTGGCATCGTTATCGGCCACTGCGGCGGCCCGTCGAACAGACGCCATGCCAGCCGCACAACCGCGAGCGTGAGAATGACGATGCCGAAGGATTTGTGGCGGGTCATCATGATCAGCTGCTCGAGGGCGGCGCTCGGGTCGACGCGGCGCGCCGCCTTCGCCTCCTCGGCGAGTTCCACCGTTACATATTGGCCAACTATCAGCACCGCGATGATCCAGTGCAACGACTGCGCCACGATGCCGAATCTCGACTCCGAATTTCTCAACGCCATGTCGTTACTCCCGAGCCGAGGCTTCCATCGTGATCGTGAGGTCGATTGAGCTACCCACCATAGGCACCCTGTAGGTCAGACCGAAGGATGGGCGAGGTCGTCGCGTTCACCTCCGAATTTGAACACTTTCGCACAGGAACGCGCGAGAGATTGCTGCATTTGGACGCCTACACCGCTCCAACTTCCTCAAGCTACCGTTGGTCAAGGAAGCATTGCTGGGACTGAGCATCTCAATTGTGGAAACCTCTTAGTTCCTTGTGTCCAGATCACACAGCTTCTGACGTCGAAGTCGCACGGAATGCCAGCCGCGCGCACACCGCTTCCATTGGCTCGACGGGGTTCTCGATCGGGCGGAGATTGACCAGTTCTACAGACTTGCGTAGCTTCCAACGATCTTGGGGAGGGGATCTCGATGCGCTGCGGGCTAATTCTTGTTGCAATTTTTGCGGTGACCGCTGGGGCCGCCACACCCGATCTTGTGCTCGAAGCCACGCCAGAGCGCCTGGCCCGCGGCGAATACCTCGTCAACAACGTGGTCGACTGCGCCGGCTGCCACAGCCAGCGTGATGTCAGCAAGTTCAATGTGCCGACATTGCCAGCGCGTCGCCATGGCGGTGGCCTTCTATTTCGCGATGTCTGTGACACTTGTTTCACGCCCAACATCACGCCGTACGCTTTGGCTGAGTGGACCGATGCCGAGTTTCTGGCGGCGGTGACCGAGGGCGTGAGGCCAGACGGTAGCAAGCTGAGTGCGCGGATGCCTTATCTCGCATTCGCACAGATCGACCGCGAGGACATCTACGCGATCATCGTCTACCTGCGATCGATACCGCCCGTGGCGGGCGGACCGTACCCGCGCGATTTCGCGACCGACTACGTGCCAGACTTCGTGCCGACAGGGGTCATGAGGCGACCCGAAGATGATGCGACAGAAGTGGAACGTGGTGCGTATCTCGTCGGCATTGCCGGTTGCAATGGCTGCCACGTGGGTCCTCCGGGCAGCGCCGTCGCCGGCATCGCGCTCGCCGGCGGCCGCGAGTTCGCGTTCCCTGGGCGCGGCCTCCATCGTGCGGCCAATCTAACATCCGATGTGCGGTCAGGCATCGGTGCCTGGACGCGGGAGTCATTCGTGGCGCGCTTCAAGGCCATGGGTTCACCGGCCGTTCAGGACGCCGCCTGGAAGCCCGGTGAGCCGTCGTCGGTAATGCCCTGGTGGTTCTATGCAGGCATGACCGAATCCGATCTCGGTGCCATTTGGGCCTATCTGGCCACGGTTCCGGCGGTCGAGCACATGGTGGTGAAATGGGAGCCGTTGGCTGGACCCATGCCCCTGATCAACTGGGTTGACATAGCGGGCAATGCCTCGGCGGCTAGGTAAGCATCCACCGTCGCCATTGCACGCCCAACGCTGGAACTAGTTGCAATCGGCGACGGAGGAGACAAGCGCTCGTTGCAGCGAAGTACAGTCGAAGCGAGCCCATTGCTCACCGGTCTGCGATTTCCCGCATCGACTGCCCCGGCTCATCCTCGACGCCGGCGCTCCGGCTCGACATCGTAAGTCGTCGGTCCGCGGGGTCGATGTAGCATCGCCGGTGACGGCCGAGCTACCGGCTCCTTTGCTCCGGCGTCGAGCGATCCATAGATCAGCAAGGCACAACACAATGTCATCAATCCTATCGAGCCGATCGCGAATCTGCCGGCAATGGTAGGCAGTACGGTGAGGCCTCCGAGCCAACGCGACTACTGGAGCTTTTACTGGCCGCTCGCCCTCACCGGGCTCGCCATGGCGCTCGCGACCCAATTCCAAAACGGCGCGCTAGCTCGATATCCCGACGCCGTGCGGGAACTCGCCATCTTCGCATTGGCACAAAGCACGTTTCAGTTCTTCAACGCGGCGCTCGCGTTCACACCACAACTCGCCAATGTCTACGCCCGCAGCGAACACGGCTTCCGCACCAGCATGACGTTCATCATGCTGACGACCACCGGCATGATGGCGATACAGGGTTTCCTCGCATTGACTTCGCCCGGCCGCGCCTTCATCGCGGCCGTCTATGATCTAGACGGTCCGCTGCTCGCACGCGTTACCGAGTATCTGGCACTCCTCATGCCGATCTTGCTGCTGAACGCCGCGCGCCTGTACCTGAACGGAACGCTGGTACAAGCGCGCCTCACCGGCTGGGTGACCGCGCTAAACGTCTTGTTTTTGGTGACGACAATAGCCGTGCTGCTGATCGGGTTCAGAGCGGGTTGGCACGTCACCTACACCTTGGTCGGCGCCCAAGCCGCGGGCGCGCTCACGCATCTGCTCGCAACACTCTTGGTGCGTCGCGCCTACTACCGCTGGCCGGAAGTGGAGGAGCACGCCGCTCTCGGTTATCGCGAGCTGATCAAGTTCTTCGTGCCCGTTACCACCAATGGAGTCATGTTTGCGTTGTCGCGACCCGTTTTGTACGCGTTCGTCGGACGCACACCGCAGGGTCTCTTGTACATCGCCGCACTGAGGGTCGGGTTCGATTTCTCCGCTATGTTCCAGCAGGCGGCGAACCAATTCCGGCACTTCTTCGTGACCTTCGGCCTCGACGATCTCGCGGGAAAGCGGCGCTTCATGGTCACCATGTGTGCCGGAATAACGCTCATCATGCTGTTGGTTGCGGTCACCCCCGCTTCCGATTGGGTGCTCGGCGGCCTGCTCGGCATCGAAGACGACGTGAAAGCACGCTCGGTGGAGGTGATCCTGGTCATGTGCCTTTTGCCCACATTGATCATGTTCCGCAACTACTTTCACGGTCTGCTGCTCGTCAAACGGCGTACGGTCGGCATGGCCACCGGCGGCATCCTGCGGGTCGTCGGCATCTATCTGCTCGCGCAGCTTCTCTATACGACGGGCACGCTCGATCACGTGACCGCCGCACTGGTGCTCGTCACCGGCTTCGGAATCGAAGCGCTCACCGTATTGCGGGCGGGTCGGACGCTGCCGGCCGACTGAACGGGATGGCGTAGAGCGCCGTGTAGCGCGCGCCATCGGGCACGGTATCGCTGCGGAAGAGCGACATGTGGTCGAACGTCACTGCGATATCGGCGCGTTCGATCTCGTCGATGGCTGCCATCAGCCGCTCGAGCGCTACGCGGCCTGGACGCTTCAAGCGCGCTACCGTCACGTGCGCGTCGAACGGATGATCACGCGCCTCCCCCACGAGCCGATCGACCCGCGCGGCCACTTCCGCCAACGCGTCTACCCCCTCGACGCCGAATGCGAGAACCCTCGCACGGCGGCGGCTCGGCAAGAACTTGGCGCACACGATGCTGCCCTGTACGGGCGCTACATTTGCGCCAACCGCAGTGAGCTGTGCTTTCAGTGCGGTCGCGGCCGCGATGTCCATAGTGCCGAAGAAGCGCAGCGTGAGGTGCAAATTGCCGACGGGCACCCAGCGGATGGCCGCGCCGTCGAATTCCGTAATCATCGGCGCGAGTGTCGCCGACAGCGCTCGTGCGGAATCGTCCGGTAAGCGACAGGCGAGAAACGCCCGCACGTTCACGTCAGAACGGCCACACGAGCTTGGTGTATGCCACTCGGAACATGTAGCCGACCGTCAGCAATGCGGCCAGTAGACCAACGACTTGAATTGGCCGCGACGATGCGCGCATCGCCACTACACCGAAGCCGATGTACGCTACCAGACCGATGATCTTCGCCATCAACCAGCCGTGTTGCAGCGGCGAGATGGACAACGCCACCGCTAGCGTGATTCCGCACGCCAACAGCGCTGTGTCGATCACATGCGGCGTGATGCGAATCCACCTCTGATTTCTGAGCGGCGAGTCGAGAACGGCCAGCAGGCCGCGGGCCGCGAATCCCGCCACCGTCACGTACGCAAGAAACACATGCAGGTGCTTGACGCCGAGCACGCGCTACTCCCTGGGAAAATTCGCGACAGTTTAGGCGAACGCGCCCAACTTGTCGGGATTACGCATGGTGAACATGCGCTGGATGCGGCCCCCCTCCGCCTCGATGGCCATCGTTGCGAACACCGTGCCGTCGGGCTCTCGGATCACCACGGCCGCGGCATCGTTCAACCAACATGGCTCGATCTCGTAGCGGCCGAGGTCGGTCTGCTTGGTAACGCCCATGAAGAACCGCACGATCTTGTCGACACCATAGATTGGCCGCAAGGCCGCGATCGCCTTGCCACCGCCGTCGGAAATCAGGGTGGCATCGGGCTTGAAGAGTGTGAACAAGGCAGCTTCGTCGCGAGCCAATAGCGCAGTTCGGAAGCGCGTGGCCAGGTCCTCTTGCTCGTCGCGCGTGGCGTGAAACCGTGGTCGCTCGGTCGCCACGCGTGCCCGCGCACGAGAAACGATCTGACGCACGGCCGTCTCGCTCTTGCCCAACGAACTGGCAATGTCGGGATAGTCTGCGTCGAAGATGTCGTGCAACAGGAATGCTGCACGCTCCTCGGGCGCGAGCCGTTCGAGCAACAGCAGAAACGCCACCGACAGATCATCGGCGAGCTCGAGCGGTTGATCGGGCGGCGCATCCGTGGACCAGGGTTCCGGCAACCATGGGCCGACGTAATCGGCACCACGCACCTTGCGCGCGCGCAGCTCGTCGATGCACAACCTTGCCATCGTGGTGCTGAGCCACGCGCCGGCATCCTGCACCGCACCCGGCGGCATGCGGTGCCAACGCAAATAGGTCTCTTGCACCAAGTCTTCTGCTTCGGCACGAATGCCCAGCATTCGATAGCCGAGCCCCACCAGGCGTGACCGGTGCAGCTCGAACTCGTCGACTGCGGTCACGCTGCGCGCGCTGCCGGCACGACACGATCGTCGACGGTCAGTCGCTCGCACGTGTGCGCGTGGCCGAGCACGCGCTTCATGGTTGGATACGTACGCGTGCCCGCAATCGCATAGGCGAGCGTCACTAACGCGCGCGCACCATAGCGGCGCACAACCTCGTCACGTTCGGGATCGCAATTGCGATTCGCGAGCACGGCCTCGGCTAGGCGCAGCCCCAACGCGGCTTCGTCACTCATTGCCGAGAAGTCGCGTGCGACGATGGCGCGTACGGTGCTCGCACCGACCCCCGCCTCCAGTGCCATGTTCACAGTGAGCTGCGCGCAAGGTCCGCAGTCTTCGTGTCGCACCGCCGCAATGCGGGCCGCATATAACGTCGCCATGGGCACCGAGTCGCGGTGCGCATTCATCGCCTGTGCCAGCAAGAGCTTGACGAACGCGCCCACCGACGAGTCGAGTATTTCGTGCATGTAGGTGGCATCGTAGTCGTAGTGACGCTCGAACTTGGCGATCGAGCGATGCAGTATTGCGCGAATCATGAAGTAGCCTCCGATTGATGTCGATTCAACACCGCCCAGCCGAGCGCGAGCAACGCAACGGCCGGCGGTCCATAGATGCCGAGCCAATCGATCCACGTCTCGTGCGCGGCGCCACCATGGCCGGCGATCGCTTCCCACAAGTGCACGCCGCCGTGCTGGCCGAGAAAGACCAGCGCGGTGGCCGCGCCCGGAACCGTCCACTCGCGGCGCCACATACCCAGCGCCAAGCCAAGCGCTGCCGCCAAGTACGCACACCCTATGTCGCGCACGAAGTGAGGATTGAACGATCCCGTATGCGCTACGCTGTCGATGGAGTGGTACCAATGTTCGGGCGCAAACAGCATGTGCACGCCGTTGCCAGTCAGCAGCGCGACGGTCAGCGCCAACAGAACCCTGAGCCACATTTGTCGAACTCCGTTTGCATCGCGGTCGTGACATAGACGATTCGCCCTACCGTTCTGTGACAGACCCGCCATGAAAAATCGACCACCACACCACGCGACCACGCTGAAGCGTGCGCTCAATCTGCCGATGATGGTGTTGTACGGGCTCGGCACGACGATCGGTGCCGGTATCTACGCCCTGACCGGCGAGATCGCGGGCGTCGCAGGTTACGGCGCACCAGCTGCATTTCTGCTCGCCGCGCTGCTGGGTGCTTTCACGGCGGGCTCATTTGCGGAGCTGGCTGCGCGCTATCCGCGCGCCGCCGGTGCCGCACTGTACGTGCAGCGCGGATTCGGCCGGGTCGGCCCCGCGACACTCGTCGGCCTCCTGGTGGTCGCGGCGGGTGTCGTCTCGACCGCCGCGCTCTTGAACGGATTTGCCGGATACCTCGAGCCATTCGTCGACCTCGACCGCACCTTTGCAATCATCGCGCTAGCCCTCTTGCTCGGTGCGATCGCGGCCTGGGGCATCGTGCAATCGGTGGTCGTTGCCGCCCTCATCACCCTGATCGAGGTCGGTGGCTTGCTGGCCGTGATCGGCGCCGGCGCGGCCAATCTGACGACCTTGGGCGAGCGTTGGAGCCTGTTCGTTCCCGGTTTCGGTAGTGCGAGCTGGGCTGCCGTGCTGCCCGGCGTGATTCTCGCCTTCTACGCCTACATCGGCTTCGAGGACATGGTGGACGTTGCCGAAGAAGTCGTAAGTCCGCAGCAAACCTTGCCACGGGCCATCTTGCTCACACTGCTGATCTCGACCGCCCTCTACATGGGCCTCATGGTGACCGCGCTGCTCGCCATGACGCCGGCACAACTTTCCAGCTCGAGCGCGCCGCTGGCAATGCTGTTCGAAGCGCAGACCGGGGCATCGCCCATGGTGCTCGGCGGCATTGCGTTGATCGCGATCGTCAACGGCGCGCTGATTCAAATCGTGATGGCGTCGCGCGTGCTGTACGGGCTCGCTTCGCGAGCGCAATTGCCCGCCGTGCTCGCACGCGTAAGTCCACGAACGCGCACACCGCTCGTAGCCACGGCGTTGACCACGTGCATCGTCATCGCGCTCGCGCTTTTCGGTCGGCTTGCGACGTTGGCGGCAACGACTTCACTGATCATTCTCACGGTGTTCGCTGTGGTGAATCTCGCGCTGTGGCGCATCAAAGCCGAGCCGAGCGCATCGTACGACGGTGTGGTGCTGCCGCGACTGTTTCCACTGATCGGGTTCGTACTCAGCAGCGGTTTCGTGGTCTTCGAGCTGGTCCTGCGCATCGCCCATTAGGCTTCGCGCTATACTGCGCCGGTTCCACGAGCCGAGTACTTCCGTCCATGCCCCGCGGCGGCCCGACCTCTCACATCTATTTTTCGCAGCGACTCAGGCTGCACTACGTCGACTGGGGCAACCGCGACGCGCCGCCCATGCTGCTCGTGCATGGCGGTCGCGATCACTGCCGCAACTGGGATTGGGTCGCCGAGCAACTGCGCAGCGAGTACCACATCATCGCCCCCGACCTGCGCGGTCACGGCGACTCGCAGTGGATGGTGGGCGGCGGCTACAACATGGTCGACTACGTCTACGACATCGCTCAGCTCTTGCATCAGACCAAGACCACACCGGTGACCATCATCGGTCACTCGCTCGGCGGCTCGATATCCGTCACTTACGCCGGGCTATATCCGGAAAATGTCACCAAGCTAGTTGCCATCGAGGGTATGGGGCCGCCACCGGCAATGCTCGCGCAACGCATGCGACAGGCTACTAGCGATCGGCTGCGTTCGTGGGTAGCGGATCTACGCAAGGCATCGGGCCGCATTCCGCGCCGCTACCCGTCGCTCGAAGAAGCGTTTCACCGTATGCAGGAAGAAAACCCGCATCTGTCCGCCGAGCAGGCTCGTCATCTGACAATTCACGGCAGCAACCAGAACGAGGACGGCACCTACAGCTGGAAATTCGACAACTACGTGCGCACGTTCTTTCCGGTCGGCCTCACGCCGGAGCAGAGCAGCGAGCTGTATGCACGCATCACTTGTCCGACTCTGCTGGTTCGCGGCACCGAGTCGTGGGCCTCGGACCCTGGCAAGGACGGCCGTGCCAAGCAGTTTCGCAACGTCGAGGTTGCCAACATCGAGAAGGCGGGACATTGGGTGCACCACGACCAG
>QJXZ01000058.1 GCA_003248125.1 Gammaproteobacteria bacterium
CTGGCCAGCCTCGCGAGCAACGGCGGTGATTGGCTACCGAAGCATCTCGTGACGGCCGGATTCGAGGTGGTCGCGCCCGCCGTGGTAGATCTGTGGCACGCATATCGCCGGGGTGGCGCGCACGTGCACCACCATTTCCTCGTCGATCGGCAACCATCGCCATCCCTCGATGCGATGGTGTTCGCGGATCCTGATGCCGAGATTCGAGCCGCCATTGCGTGGGCACGCACGACCATGGAGAGGGCAATCGCCAGGGACGCCGTCGCAGACGTTCGCATCGGCATCGCGGTCGCCGACATCGAACGCCAACATGCGGCTCTGACGCGCGCGCTGGACGCCACGTTCACGCCCACACACCCGCGCACACTGCCGGGATGCTCCGCCTACAACATCTCTGCGGGAGCCCGACTAGCGGAGTCAGCCATTGCCCGCAACGCAATCGACCTGATCGAGCTAACCTGCGCACCCATCCATCACAGGCAGCTGAGCCGCCTCATCCAGTCGGCGGATGCGGGCATCATCGCGGGCGTCCGAGACGCGGTTCATCCGGGACTACCGGAGCGATTCGACCTCGCGACCTGGGCGCGCATGACCGCATCCCAACAAGTGACGCGATTGCACGAGCTGTCGGGGCGCTGGCCACGCCGGGCCGCGCCTGCGCAATGGGCCGCGCTGTTTCGCGACTATCTGATTGAAAGCGCGTGGGCAAACAACGTTGCTGGCGATGAAGTCGGCGCACAGGCTCGTGATGCCACGCTCGATGCACTCGACAGCCTCACGCAACTCGCACCGCTCGACCTCGAATGGTCGGCGCACGAAGCCGCAACGCAATTTCGCGTTCATTGCGAGCGCACCTGGTTCGCGCCTCGTCGCCCAGACGCCGTCGTCCAAGTGCTCGGCTTTCTCGAAACCGCCGGTCTCGAGTTCACGCACCTTTGGGTGATCGGACTCGATGGCAATACCTGGCCAGGACTCCCGAACCCGAATCCGCTATTGCCTCTCGCCCTGCAGCGCCGCGCGCTGGTCCCCCGCTGCACCGTCGAAGCGGAGGGAGAATATGCGCGCGCGGCGACTGTACGGTGGCGAAGGAGCGCTACGCATCTGCGGTTCAGCTGCGCCACCAGCCATGCGGACGAAACTCGGATACCGTCGCCACTGATCGCGGATTGGCGAGTCGCAATCTCGCCGACCAACACCGGCCACCCATTTGCGCGACCGCACGCTACACCGATCACACTTGTCCCGGTCGACGATACGCCAGCACCTGCCGATCCGAGCACGCTGCCTAGACGTGGCAGCGACTTGCTACGCGATCATTTCGCGTGTCCCTTTCAGGCCTTCGCGCGGCATCGGTTGCTCATCGATGAGCCCAGGGCACCCCATTCGTTCCCCGATGCGGTCGATCGCGGCGTGCTGCTGCACGCGCTCTTCGAGCGTATCGGTCGAGAGCGCATCGGCGCCCGCTTCGAGGTCGATGACGCCACATCGGTGCTCGACGAAATCCTAACGAACTGGCGGCGCTTTCCGTCGCTGGTACGCTTCCTCGAGCACAAACGGCTGGCACGCCTGCTCGACGGCTGGCTCGAGATCGAGCGATCGCGCCCGAGCTATCGAATCGAATCGGTCGAACAACAACATCACCTCACGCTCGATGATCTGGTGCTCGACCTGCGCATCGATCGGGTCGATCGAGCGTCGGACGGCAGCATCGTCATCGACTACAAGAGCGGGCGCGTCGGCCGCGTTCCAATCGATGGCAGCCAGCCGCAATTGCTCCTATATGCACTTGCCCTACCCGACTGCATCGGGGTCTTCTATGCGGAAATCAACGTCGATCGAGTTGCGCTGCGCGGCATTGCTGCCGATCACTACGACACCGGCACTGATGCACACACGGCCATAGCTCGAGGCGGACAATCATGGCGGGTGCTACAGCATCAATGGCGCGAGCAGCTCGAGCGAGCAGCCGAGCAATTCCTCGCCGGTGAAGCAAGGGTTGCGCCGCGCGCTAAAGACGTCTGCCGAGCATGCCGCTTCGCGTCACTTTGCCGCATCGAAAGTTGGTCGATCGTCGATGACTGAGAAGCTACGCGACCAGACCGCTCGCAATGTTGCGGTCGCACCCGATCGATCCGTGCTCGTGCAAGCGCCAGCGGGTTCCGGCAAGACGAGCTTGTTGGTGGCCCGTTATCTGAACCTGCTCGCCATCGTCGATCGACCGGAAGAGGTCGTGGCGCTGACCTTCACCCGCAAAGCCGCCGCCGAAATGCGCGAACGGGTGCTCGCTTCGCTCGCCGGCGAGCGCGGCGCCGACGTGATGCGACGCAGTGACGATCTCGGCTGGGATCTGCCAAATCATCCCAGCCGACTGCTCATACTAACCATCGACGCATTTGCCGCCCGAGTCGCCGGTGCATTGCCAATTGGTGCATCGACGGCGACGCGCCGCGAAGTGACGGCCGATGCCACGTCGCTCTACGAGGAGGCGGTGTCCAGACTCTTCGATCGCATCGACCGCAGCGATCCCATTGCGCGTAGCTTGAGCGAGTTTCTCGATCTTCACGACAACGACTACGAATCCGCACGACGCGCATTGATACCTATGTTGGCACAGCGCGAAGTGTGGTTGGCACCGATGCGCCACCTGTTGTCGCTGGAGGACTCGGTGCCAGATTCGCTTCGCGAACTGCTCCATGACGCGGTCGGCGCATTGCAGGCCGAGTTGAGTGCACGCATCGAGCACGCGCTCACGGCGCGCCAGCTGACCGAGCTCCTCGATGTGGCGCGCTACAGTGCCGATCGGCTCGGACTTGCGCAGCACGACGACACGTCGCTCCTACGCCATGCCGCGCACCTACTGGTTACCGACCAAGGCACGATGCGGCGACGTTTCGATGCGCGACTGGGATTTCCCGGCAGCGACAGCACGGCGCGAGAACAAAGGTCGCGCATCGTGGCATTGGCGGACGACCTCGCATACCTCCGGGACGAGTTCGCGCAACTGCTGCACGCACCGCAGGAAGCCGGGACGAACGACGAGCACAATGCGCTGCTACCCATTGCGGTCACGCTCGCGCTGGCCGCCGTCGAACTCGAGCGCTGCTTCGAGCGTCGTCGTAGGATCGACTTCGTCGAACTGTTGTTCGGCGCGAAGCGAGCGTTGGGGGCGTCCGAGCAGCCGACCGATCTCGCGCTTGCGCTCGATCACAGAATCAGCCATCTGTTGATCGACGAGCTCCAGGACACGTCCGCTGCGCAGATGGAGTTCCTCGAACGCTTGACTGCTGGATGGACGCCGGCCGATGGCCGAACACTGTTTGCCGTTGGCGATCCCATGCAGTCCATCTATCTTTTCCGTGACGCCGACGTCTCGCTGTTTCAACGCGCAGCTCGCTTCGGCATCGGCGACATTGCGTTGGATCCCGCGCTGCTGACGACCAACTTTCGCTCCGAGCCCGAGCTCGTCCGGTGGATCAACTCGACGTTTCCGGCCGTATTCGGTGATCACGACGATCCTGAGCGCGGTGCCATGCGCTACGTGCCCGCCACGAGCCACATACCAGCGAGTGGTCGCGGCGAAGTTCGTTGCATTCGATTCGCCTCGAGCCGTGGGCGCAGCACCGAAAGCAACTACATCGTGCAACGCGTTCAATCATTGCGTGCGTCCAATCGCACAGATTCCATTGCGGTGCTGGTGCGCAACCGATCTCAC
>QJXZ01000231.1 GCA_003248125.1 Gammaproteobacteria bacterium
CACCGCCGAGATGAATCACGATCCGTTCTTGCCGCTGCTGCTGGCCGCCGAGCACACAGAGAAGGTGGAGCTGATCACCTCGATCGCAGTTGGCTTCGCGCGCAGCCCGATGATCCTTGCCAACATCGGACACGATCTCAACGCCTTCTCGAAGGGCCGGCTGACGATTGGCTTGGGCTCGCAAATCAAACCGCACATTACCAAGCGCTTTTCGATGCCATGGGGTGCGCCCGCCGAAAAGATGCGCGAGTTGGTGTTGGCCATGCGCGCCATTTGGGCCAACTGGTACGAAGGTGAGAAGCTCGAGTTCGTTGGCCGTCATTACACCCACACACTGATGACGCCGGCCTTCACGCCCGAGAACAAGCAATACGGAGCGCCAAAAGTCATTCTCGCGGCGGTCGGCCCGCGCATGACCGAGGTCGCCGGTGAAGTGGCCGACGGCATGATCATCCATCCGTTCTCGAACTTGCCGTTCATCGAGAAGGTCACGCTGCCGGCAATCGAGCGCGGCCTCGCAAAGGCAGGAAAACGGCGCGACCAGTTCGAGATCTCGTATTCGAACTTCGTCGTGTCCGGCCGCAACGAGCAGGAGTTGGAGTCGGCGAAGCGCGCCGCAAAGGAGCGCATCGCCTTCTATGGCTCCACACCCGCGTACAAGGAGGTGCTCGATGTCATCGGCGCTGGCGAGCTGCAAGGCGAGTTGAACGCGATGTCGAAGCAAGGTCGCTGGAAGGAGATGGGTACGCTGATCGACGACCGCGTGCTCGAAGCATTCGCTGTGGTTGGTGAGCCGTCTGCAATCGTGCCTGAAATGAAGCGTCGCTACGGCGCGTTCGTCGATCGTACCTCGGCCAGTTTCCCGTTCGCGGATGACGCGACGCGCGCCGATATGATCGCAGCCTTGAAGGCAGCCTGAGCTCGATGGGTGCGACGGAACTCAGCGCCGATGCAGTTGGCTTGCCGATTTTTTCGGTGCAGACAACGTCACGGGCGCGCGCCTTCGACCTGACCAGCCACGCGCTCGCAGGTCAAGCGCTCGCCTACGGGCTCAACACGCCGGGTACCGATTTCAACGTCTACGTGCTGGGTCCCGACCGTTCCGGACGTATGACTGCGACACGTGAGTTCGTCGAGGCGTGGGCGGCGCGCCGCCCGCCATCGGACGACTGGGTGTATTTGTTCGATTTCGATGCGCCGTCGAACCCGCGGCCCGTGCGTTTGCCACAGGGCATGGGCAAGCAATTGCAACGCGCCGTCGAACAGCTCTTGCCGGCGCTTGCTCGCGAACTGGCCAGCGCCTTCGGCGGTGAAGCGTATCAGCGCGAGCTCACGACACTTCGAAGTCAGGGCGAGTCGGATCTGCAAGACCGCATCCGAGCGCTGGAGAAGGAGGCCGAGGCTGCCGGGTTGACCATCATGCACGGCCCGCAAGGGGCGATGATCGCGGCGGTCGGCGAAGACGGAAACCCGGTGCCGCTCAACACGTTGGCAGCGGAGAAGCGCGAGGCCGTCGAGACCGAGGGGCGCCGAATCCTCGAACGCATCGGTGAGATCAATCGGGAGGCGGCGCGTTTTCAGCGGCGCTTCTTCGAGGCGGTCAAGGAACTGAACCGCCATGTGGCGGGACGCGCCACCGAAGGCTTGATGGGCGCGCTGCATGACGAGTTTCGACGCTTGACGGAAGTCGACGAGTGGCTGACGCGCTTTCACGCCGACTTGGTGGAGCATCACGAGATGTTCTTGAGCGCCGAGGGTGGCGTGATCGAGGCCCGTAGCGAACGCGCCACGCGGCGCTACGGCGTGAATCTGCTCGTCGATCGAAGCCGCGAAACGCATCCCACCGTGGTCTGTGAGCACAATCCCACCTACGAGAACCTGTTCGGCTTCATCGAGTACCGGCAACTGCCCGGCGGTGGTCTGGACACCGACGTCACGCTCATTCGCGCGGGCGCGCTGCATCGCGCCAACGGCGGTGTGCTCATCTTGCGCGCCGAGGCCTTGGTGGCACAGCCGTTTCTGTGGGCCTTTCTGAAGGCGGCGCTGCGCGATGGCGAGATCCGCATCGAGGAGTTCTATCGGGCCGGTTCGCCGCCGCTAGCCGGCGCGCCGAAGCCCGTGCCGGTGCCGCTCGATCTGAATGTCGTCATCGTCGGTGCGCCGCAGTGGTACTACGCCTTCTTTGCGCAGGATCCCGAGTTTCAGCTGTATTTCAAAGTGAAGGCCGAGATCGAACCCTCCGCGGATGCCACACCTGAGAATGTGGCGTGCTATGCGGGGCTCATCTCGAGCGTGGCGCGTACCCATCGCATCGATGTTGCTGCAGATGCCGTCGCGATGCTGGTGGGCATGGCAGCACGATGGGCGGAGCATCGCGGTCGCTTGTCGTCACGCTTCGAGCTGGTGGCGGACGTGCTGATCGAGGCTTCCAAGCTCGCCCCGGGCGTCACCATCGAAGCCAGCCACATTCGAAACGCAGTCTCGACTCGCCGGCACCGCAATGGCCAGATCGAACAGCGGGTGCAGCGTGCCATCAAGGATGGCTTCATCCTGATCGAGACGCAGGGCGCCGAGGTCGGCCAGATCAACGGGTTGACGGTGCAGTATCTCGGCGACCACGCGTTTGGATCGCCCGCGCGCATTACGGCGCGCGCTTCCGTCGGCCGCCGCGGCGTGATCAACATCGAGCGCTTGGTGGCGATGAGTGGGCCGATTCAACAGAAGGGATCGATGGTGCTGCAGGGCATCCTCATGCGGCGCTTCGCGCATGCCTTTCCGCTGTCGTTCGACTGCAGTGTGACCTTCGAGCAGACCTACGGCGGCATCGAAGGCGACAGTGCTTCGATGGCCGAATTCATAGCCATCATCTCCGAGCTGGCCGACGTGCCCGTACGGCAGGACCTGGCGATCACGGGTTCGATCAACCAGTTGGGGGAGGCCCAGGTGATTGGCGGCGTGCATCACAAAGTGGAAGGGTTCTTCGCGGCATGCAACTCGACCGGCGAGCTGACCGGTTCGCAAGGGGTGGTGCTGCCGGCTGCCAATGCCGTCAATTTGGTACTGCGCGACGATGTCCGAGATGCCATTGCAGCCGGTCGATTCCACCTCTACACCGTCAACCGAGTGGAGGAGGCGATCGAGCTGTTCACGGGCCAGCCCGTGGGCGAACTCGGCAGCGATGGTGGGTATCCGCCGCAGACGGTTTACGGACGGGTCATGGCGACCTTGGCGCGCTTCGACCAGACCCTCCGCGAGCGCGGCATCTAACGGCCGCCTGGCGGCCAGCCAACCGCCACGTCCGATGCTGCGGCGCAGCAATCGGCGGCGCCTTCAATATATCGATTCGTCATAACCTTATTCCTGTATTTTCGGCCTGAACGCTGGCAGTGCCCATGCCCATTGGGCTGCGCTGTGAGTGTTGGCTAACTTTTTGGCCACACATTACATGCATGGCACAGCCACCCGTCCGGACCAGCCCTAGCATTGGGGTTTAAGAGTGTGACGCAGCGCATATAAAATGCGCGCGCCCAGCGAGGGTCCGTATGTCGATGATCGCCGAGCTCTTCGCCCAAATGCGCCAAGCGCCGGTATCGCTAATGGTCCGCCTACAAGGGGCCTTGGTGATCGGTGCCGTGCTCGTCGCCGTCACGGTCTCGGCCATGGTGAGTGAGCGCACCTACCAGCGCGCGCCGTTCGCGGTGCCGGCCCAGA
>QJXZ01000343.1 GCA_003248125.1 Gammaproteobacteria bacterium
CGCTCGCCAACCGCCAAGCGATTCGGGATCCTCACCTTCGATCTCGTGCAAGGTGCGTTTGAGGTCCGCGGGCGCGCCTTCTTGCCAGTAGAGATCGTGCATCCCGACACGCCCACCAGAGCGGACCACGCGCGTCATTTCGCCAAGCACTCGCGCCTTGTCCAATAGGCACAATGTACATTCGCAAATCGCGACATCGAACGTGTCATCGCCGAACGGCAGGCTCGCCGCATCCGCCTTCATGAAGCGAGCGGCCACATCGCGCACCTGCGCCTTTGCCGTTGCGCGGTGAATCATCGCTTCGGAACGATCGACGCCGGTGAGCCGAGCGCCGAACGTCTCTGCGAGAAAGCAAGCGGACTCACCAGTGCCAGACGCGACGTCGAGCACCTGATCACCCTCGCCGACCTCGCATAACCTGGCGAGCTCGGCGGTGGTGTCGATTCCACCCGGATGAAGGCTCTCGAGCGTCAGCATGCCCGTTTCGACCAAGCCCTCTAGCGACGGCGTGTCGATGACTGACTGGGGCGTTTCCATCAGGTCCTCTCCGTGCAACAGCGCAGGATGCAGCCGTGCGTCACGTATTGACTGCCGCCCAATTGTAGGGGCAGTCGCGCCCACACCTACATGCTGGCTATCCCGGCGACCGCCGCTTACGTATCACCGGCACGGGTGGCTCGGATCTGCCGATTCTTTCCTGTATTTCTTTGAAGTTGTCCCAAACCGTGCCCGTAGCGGCATTCAAGCGTTTGTCGACATACGCTCTTACGCCCGGCGGTAGAACGCTCGAGTGGAGCTGCGGGCTGTTGGTCTCCCACCATGCCCTTGTGTAGGGTGAACTAAAGTAAAAGAAGGCGTCGCTGTCTATCTCGGATCTCCACACCGAGTCATCGATGATGCCGGCCTGCTGGAGCCGATAGAGGCTACTCCAACGTAGCACGGGCGCAAATGTTTGCGCTTCCATCGCGCGCATTTCCGCCAGCGTCAGTTCAGTGGGGTGTTCAAACGACTTTGCCCAGATCTCCGCTAGCGATTCACCGGCGACGGCCGTCTCAGTGGCGATATACGAGTCGTTGTACTGATTCAGCAGCGTTATGCGAAGTAGCGCTTCATTCTGGCGCATCTGCAGTAGCACCAACACAAGGCCGGCAAGAATTCCAAGGTTGGCGGCGATACTGAAATATTTATTCAATCGAGTCATGTTCCCCTCGTGCGCGTGCCTCCATCGGCGTTGATTTCAGATCGGGCCACGTCGCCATCGAAACGTAGTCCGGTGCTCGCCTGCGTTCTCAGCGCCGCTCATGTGGCAAGCCTATGGTCGCCGCGGGGTCCGGGCGTGATGTGCACGAGTTGCGTCGGCTCGAGAAGATGCACACGATGCCATTCGCCGCACGGTACGATGCAGGCCTGTCCGGGGCTCAGCGTCAGGTCCTCAGTCATCGAATCGCAGCTGATGCGCACCTTTCCCGACACCACGTACAAGATCTCGTCGCCGTCGGGATGGACCTCACCGCCGTGGGGCGCGTCGCGCGTCATCGTGGCGACGCCGAATGTCACGCCGTCGATGCGCACCGGGGGTCCGGGGCGGGTGGCACGCGCCGAAATCGACCAATCCTTGGTCACGTCGATGACGTGTTTCCGCATGTCGATGGGTTCGAGTTTCTTCATCGGACTCTCCAAAGCTCGCTGTGGTGAGGCGTTGTCGCGCGAACGTACGTCCATCGACCCGACGGGGCCAGGCCAGGCACGGCGAATTACTTCTCGCCGCCGCTTCAGCTCGGCCGATTCGCCGCGCCCGTCTCGGTGATGAGGACATGACCCGGCTGACCTTTGACTAACGCTCGCCAGCGACGGACGGAATGGTACCGCGCTAGGTCGAATCCACCATCCTCGGCACAATGGACGTATCCGTAGAGGCAAATGTCCGCCGCCGAATAGTGCTCGCCGACCAGAAATTGCCGGTCACGCAACTCGGCTTCCATGACGTCGAGCGCCCGGTATCCCGTGGTGTACCACTGCTCCCAGTCGGCACGCGTGGTCGGCATGAACTCGGGATACCGCTTCAGAAACCGCGTTCGCCCGAGCACCTTGTCGATATTGCTCTGCTCGAAGCACATCCACTGCACGATGTGCGCGCGCAGAAGGCGATCGTTCGGCATCAGCGATGTGCCGTCCGTGAGCCAGAACAGGATCGCGTTCGACTCTCTCAGCATTGTGCCGTCGTCGAGTTCGAGCACGGGGATCTGACCCATGGGATTCTTGGCCAGGAAGGCCGGCGAGGCCGTCTCGCCATTCAACAGGTCGACGACCGTGTACTCGAATTCGAACCCCAACTGCGCGAGTGCAAGCCGAACCTTGTAGCCGTTGCCCGAGAACGGGAAGTCGAATAGCCGCATCGGTTTAGTGCTCACCTCGGCGCGGTTGGTTCATGCGCGAACCGCCTAGTGTGGCTCTTGCGCAGGTCGATGGCGAAGCGTTGCTCGCCGACCACGCGCGTGCGTGCCGCGCCACGGACTCGGAAATCCTACGTGCCGCCATCTTCTGGTTCGTGCCGAATCGTTCCCCACACCAGCTTGGAACCTACGCGGTACGAGATCACTCCCTCCCTAGCGTACGGCATCAGCATCGCGCGCAACTGTGCATCGAATGGACCGAGTCGACCGCCTAGCCTGGCGCGAGTGAAGGTATCCCGCGAATGTTGACACGCGATGAAGTGCTCGACCCGTTGCCGTATGGGCTCGGCGACCACGATCAGTTCTCCGGCGACGTTCAACCATCTGCGGTAGCTGTTCATCTTTTGCGCGAATGCACTATCGGGATTGTCGGGCTCGAACACCTCGCCCTTCAATTCGTAGATCCATTGCGCGAGAAAAGAATTCCACTCGGTTTGCCACGGTGGCTCATGAGGTCCATCTCCATCTACCACAGCGAAAACGTGGTCGGAGGCGACAGAACCGAGAAGCTTGGGAAACACCCGTGCATGGTCCATCCAGTGAATGCTCGCGCCGGCCACCACCAAGTCGAACGGCGCGCCCGCGAAAGGAACTTCCTCCGCGAGGCCTTGTATCCACCTGATTCGATGGGGATTCGCCGCGCCTTGCAACGCAGCAATACGCAACATCGGACCGGATGCATCGAGGGCGGTCACCGACTCGAAGTACCCGGCAAGCCGACGGGCGATCTTGCCGGTGCCGCACCCTAGATCGAGTAGGCTGCGATGATCGGGACTGATCTCGACGAGCTTGCGATAGATCGCGTCTGCGTAGTCCGGCCTGTGCAGATAGGCCTCGGCGACTTCCGAATCCCCGAATGAGTCTCCGGGGCGTGATTCTTCGACCTGCGGCGGCCGCCGCCCTTTTCCGGGCACCTACAGCCCTCGACTGGCCAACACGTCCCTCACTTCGATGGCCCGCTTTGTCTCTAGCCGCAGCGCGTCGATTCCGCCAAGCGTCCTCTCGAGGAGTTGGCCTACGCGTTCAATGCCCTGTGCTTTCAAGATGCGCGTCGTCTCTAGCGTGAGCTGAAGTTGGTCGATCGATAGTTCAAGCATGGTTTCGTCTGTTCGCGTCGCTTGTGTGGTCATGTGCGGGCCCTGCCGAACGAGGAAGTGGCGACGTGCAGCCGTGTAAGACTCGCCGGTCTTGCGCATTCTCCGGCGAACGATTCGCTTGAAGTCTCGGTTGACCGTCATCGCTCTTCCAGCC
>QJXZ01000130.1 GCA_003248125.1 Gammaproteobacteria bacterium
AGTCGATAGGACTGATAAGCGAACACGGCCGCAATGCCCGCGAGCGTTACCGCTGCAATCATGGCCGCGATCGCAACACGCTGCTTGCGCGATTCGGAAATGCGCACGGCGATGCCCGGCCACAGATCGCGCGGTGGTGTCGCTTCGCGCGGTAGTGCGTCGAGTGCGGTTTCGAGCCACGCGGGCTTGATTTCTCGTTCAGTCGTCATGGGCGCGTCCTCCGTCAATATCGTCGCCTTCGCCGCCATCACCGAGCATCCCGCGCAACAAGCCTCGCGCCCGGAACAACTGCGCCTTGCTGGTGCCAACCGCCATGCCGAGTGCTTGGCTCGCCTCTTCGTGACTGAAACCCTCAATGTCGATCAGCACGAATACCTGTCTCGCCCGCAGTGGCAAGCGCGCAATGGCGGCCGCGAGATCGAGGGCTTCGGCGGTCGATCCAGGCGCGACGGCCTCGTCCGGCGCTTCGCTGCTGCGCAGAGCGCGCCACCAACCGTCGCGGCGTTGGTATGAGATCACCGTGTTGGCGGTCAGCCGATACAGCCAAGTCGAGAATTTCGCCTCGCCGCGAAAACCGCCGAGGCTGCGCCAAGCTTTGACGAAGGCCTCTTGCGTCAAATCCTCCGCGAGGCTCGCATCTGCGGCGAGTCGCAGACACAAGGCGAACACACGCCGATGGTGAGCGCGATAGAGCTGCGCGAATGCGTCGGAATCGCCGGCACGGGCCCGGGCGACCCAAAGCGCATCGTCGACAATGTCGGCCATGTTCACCGGTGTCACACCCGGCCCTCGTGCACCATGAGACGCTCGCCGCTCGTATTTGGTTTAACTGCTGGATCCGGTCTTCAGAACAGGCCGATCTGCCGCTCGTCGCCGATGACGCGCTCGAATTGCAGACCCAACGCACTCAACACAGGCTCCGCAACGGGCCGTACCTGTTTGTCGACATAGTGCTCGCGATCGATCGGCTGCGTAATGTTGTCCAGTGGCTCGGGTCCGGCGCGCGTCATGACGTACTCGATGACGCGCCCAGGCGCCTCGTCGGACTTGCGCGCAGCGGCAACGTGAGGCGGTGTGCTCGCCGTATAGTCGTCGAGGTCCTTCCGTAGGCCCTTGCGATACACGAGAGCATGGTCGAGCTCGCCCGCGCGCAGACGTTCGACCACGTCCGCCAAGTAGTCGTCGACCGGCTCGGCCGTAAACAGGCGCCGATACAGCTCGCGTTGCACCTCTTTCGCGAGTTCTGTCCAGTCGCGACGAACCACTTCCATGCCGACGAACTCGACTTCGCCGTCGGCACGAAGACCCGCATAGCGCTTACGCGCGCCTCCGGCACCGTGCCGCATGGACGGTAAGAATAGCTTCACGTAGTGCTTCTCGAACTCGAGTTCGAGGCGGCTCGGCACTCGCCAACGTGCATCGACGTGGCGGGCGAGGTCGTCGGTCAACGCGGTGGCGAGCGACGGACCCATGTGCGCCTCGCGGCCGAGTTGGACGAACAAGCTGTCGGTGTCGCCGTATAGCACGGGGTAGCCACGCGACTCGAACCACGCCTTGGCCCACAGCAGCATTTCGCGACCCGTGCCCGTGATCGCATTGGCAATGGCCGGGTTGTAGAACCGACAGGCGGGCGTGCCGAGCACGCCATAGAACGAATTCATCAGAATTTTGATGGCCTGCGACGCGACCGCATCGCCCTTGCGCTTGGCCGCTTCGCGGCGTGGAAACAGTTCGTCCAACAGCCTCGGCAGAATCGCCGGATCGCGCCGAAACCGCGCACCGCCAGCCGTCTCGATATCGTCCTCGCCTGCCTCACCCGCAACGAAGCCGAGTGGATCGATGTTCAAGGTGCGGATGATGCTGGGGTACAGGCTCTTGAAGTCGAACACGCAGACGTCGTCGTGCATGCCGGGCGCGGGCTCGAGGACATGACCGCCGGCTTGCGCGACGTGCACGCGCGAGTCGTCGGACCGCACGGTCGGCGCGACGATGCCGCGCTTGCGCAGTTCGGCGAGGTAAAGAAAGTCGAACGACGCGATGCTGGCGGCGACACGATCCGGCGTCATGCCGGTGAGTGCACTACGCGCGTAGGCAAGCTCCACCAGGTTGAGCTTGGCGACGATGTCGTGGGCGAGACGCGCATCCGTGCGTGCATAGTGTGCAAATGCAGGGAGGTCGTGAGCGTAGTTGTGTTGAATCTCTGCAACCCGCGAACCGACATCGCCCCGAACTGCCTTGCCTTCGCCGAGCACCTCGCGCGCGACCGCATCGAGGGAATGGTCTTCGAGGCGCATGAATGCACCGCGCACGAGGTCGAGCCCATCGAGCACCAACCGACCGGGTAGTGAGACCTGACCGCTGCCGAAGTAGCCGCGCGGCGGCCGGATGCGCATCGCGCCCTCGTCGCGGCCGAGTGAAAACGGATGGCGCACGCGCGCTGCGATCTTGGCGAGCACGGTGAGATCGAAATCGACCACGTTCCAGCCGGTGAGCACGTCGGGATCGAGCTCACGCACGCGGTTGCAGAACGCATCCAGCACATCGCGTTCGTTACCGAAGCCGATCGCACGATCGGGCATGGAGCGTGACTTCGGATCGACGATCAGCACCTCGTCGACGCCCAAGCCGTACAGCGCGATGGCCAGCAGGTGCTCACTACGTTCGTCGGTTTCGATGTCGAACGACAGCACACGCGGCGCAATCTGCAGCGCTGCCGGCGCGAGGGTCGCGTCGTCGAATACGCAAGCGATGCCGTTGCCCGGCTGCATATCGCCATCGATGGCGACGCCACCACGGATGTCCCGGTCGATGAGATAGCGCACCGCGTAGCGCACATCGGCTTCGAACGTCTCGACGCCGGCACGCTGTAGCCGGTCGCGAAGGGGCGGTGCATCTTGCGGCACTGCCACCTCGATACGAGCAACCGGCGCACCGTCGAAGGTGCGCTGATCCGTGGCGAGCGGCTTCGCACCGAGGCGCTCGGCCCGCGGCCCATCGCTCGCGCGGATGAAGAAGCTCGGCACCTGGCGGTGATCACGGACTAGGAAGGTGTCGCCGGATTCCAAGCGGCCGTACAGATGCACGACCGGCACGCCAGCCCGGATGCGATAGCTCGCTTGCAGAATGAAACCGCGCGCGTGCATGAGGCCATTGTATCGCCGCCAGGCTTTGCCCCGGAGCATGGCCATGGACAAAGGCGGCGCGGGCGGTTGGAATGAAGCCACGAACTCGGCCATCGGAGCCGCCGCATGAACGTCGTGATCAGCGGCGTGGGTCTGTGGGACCCGCCCCATGTCGTCACCAACGAGGAGTTGGTGGCCAGCTACAACGCCTACGCCAATGCCTTCAACGCCAGGCACGACAGCGAGATTGCCGCGGGCACCGTCGTCGCAAAACCGCACTCGAGCGTCGAGTTCATCGAAAAGGCGTCCGGCATCAAGGCCCGCTACGCCTATGTCAAAGACGGCATTCTCGACATCGATTGCATGCACCCCCGCATCCCGGCGCGGCGCGACGACGAACTCTCGCACCAAGGGGAAATCGCCCTCGCCGCCGCCCGGCCAGCGCTCGCGGCCGCCAACAAGACGGGCAGCGACGTCAATCTCGTCATCGTGTCCTCTGCCCATACGGAGCGCGCCTATCCCGCCATCGCCATCGAAGTGCAACAGGCCCTTGGCGCATCGGGCTTCGGCTTCGACATGCTGGTGGCGTGCTCCTCGGCCACATTCGCCATGCAGCGTGCCTACGATGCGATCGTGGCGGGCAGCGCAAACTGCGTGCTGGTGATCAACCCGGAACTGACGTCGCCACAGGTGAACTACACGGACCGCGATAGTCACTTCATCTTTGGCGACGTCTCGACGGCCACGGTGATCGAGCGCGAGGAAACCTGCACCGCGAAGCACAGCTACCGAATCATCGGCATGAAGGCTGTCACCCAATTTTCCAACAACATTCGCTCCAACTTCGGCTACGTCGCGCGCGCCGAAGGCGGCGATCCCTTCTCCGAGGAGCGCTTGTTCCATCAGAACGGGCGGTCGGTGTTCAAGGAGGTCTGCCCAATGGCGGCTGCGCACCTCGAGGCACAAACAAAGGCCTGTGACATCGAGGTCGCAGACGTGCGTCGATGGTGGCTGCACCAAGCCAACATCAACATGAACCAGTTGATCGTGCGCCGTTTGCTCGGCCGCGACGCGTCCCAAGACGAGGCACCGACGGTGCTCGACACCTACGCCAACACGGCTTCCGCAGGCTCCATCATCGCGTTCGCCAAGCATCACGAAGATCTCGTCGCCGGCGACTACGGGGTCATCTGCTCATTTGGCGCCGGCTACTCGATCGGCAGCTTGCTCATTCAGAAACGTTAGGAGCGACGATGGCGGACAAAGAAGTACTGACCGAAGACCGCGGCGCGGTGCGCTGGATCAGGCTCAATCGGCCGGAAGCGATGAATGCCATTACCGGCACCATGCTCGGCGAGTTGAACGACGCGTTGAAGGCGGCAGACGACGACCCGCAAGTGCGCGTCGTGGTGCTGACCGGCGCCGGGCGTGCGTTCTGTGCCGGTCTCGACCTCAAACAAGCGGCGGCCGGACAAGGCATCGGCGGTGCGGGGCTTGCGACCGCGGGGGCGCGTCACCTTTCCACGCGAGAAATCTGTACGGTGACGCTGCAGCGCATGGACAAGCCCGTCATTGCAGCAATCAACGGTGCGGCGGCCGGCTACGGCCTCGACCTTGCGCTCGGCTGCGACATGCGACTGATGTCCGATCGTGCCGTGCTCATGCCGGGCTTTGCGAAGATGGGGGTGGTGCCCGAGAGCGGCGGCACTTGGTACTTGCCGCGCCTGCTCGGTTGGGCGAAGGCTTGCGAGATTTCAATGCTGGGCGACACGCTCAATGCCGAGCAGTCGGTTGGCTACGGCCTGGCCAACCGCGCGGTGGCGGCGGCAGAGCTCGAATCCACCGTGAGCGCTTGGGCCGAGAAGATTGCGGGCAACGCACCGCTCGCAATTCAGGAGATGAAGCGGCTGTTCCGTCACGGGCTCACTCAGGATTTCGAAAGCCACAGCCATCATGTGTTGATGAGCGTGCTGAATCTGTTTCGTTCGAACGACTTCCGCGAAGGCGTTGCATCGTTCGCCGAGAAGCGGCCCCCGAAATTCACCGGCCGCTAGCGCCGGTGACAGTTACCGATTTTTCTGTGCCTACTCGACTCGACCGCAATCGTGTTCCCGAGAAAATCGGTAACTGTCACCGATTTTCAGGCGCTTGCGAGCCAGGCGTCGCGGGCCACGGCGACCTCCTTGTGGCGGAGTGCCTTCAAGCCCTCGAAGAAATCATCGAAGAACTGCGGCGAGGCGAATGCCTCATTCGACGCGAGGCACGCGCACACGCCCGCGAATTCGGCGGCGACGAAGTACTGAGTCTTGCCATCGGCGACCTTGACGACCCACTCGCGCGCACCGGTCTTGCCAGGCGGTTTGAGCGACAATGATTCCGGCCACGTCTTGCCGCGGTGCCACTTCATGGCACGACGCGTGCCGCAAGGCTCGAATGCAGTATCCCCGAGCGCAGCAAGCCAGGCCGCGATGCGGTTCGTCGGGGTCGCCTTTGCGCGCCCGGTCGAGGTCGCGTCCACCCGCTGCTTCGGGGCCGCAGGTTTGCCGCGTGGCGACTCCGACTTGGCCACCGGTTCCGGCTTCGCCGGCGCTTGCTCGACTGGCTCAGGCTTCGGCGCTGTCGCTTGCTTGACCGGTGCCGGCTTCGGCGTTGCGGCATCGAGCGCCGCGAACTCATCGGCCAATGCCGCATACCCTTTGGCACGCAACTCGTCGAGCAACGATGGCGCGAACCCAAGCCCACTCGCGACCCGCCGTTTGGCGAGCTGGCTGTTGTCGATTGTGCCCCCCATGCCGTTCTCGGCACGCCAGACGACACGACATCGCACGCCGTCGGTATGGAGCGTCGCTTCGCCGCCAGGCCAATGCAGACTGAACGCATCCATGCTCGCCCTCCATCCTCGAATCCGCGCACAGCCTGGCGCGAATCGTCACGCCGCGCAACGCCGATCAGGCGGGCCGGAGTCCCTCGACATGTATACCGGCAGTGTTCCGTGCGGCCAATTGCGCTGCGTCGGCGAGCAGACCGGCTTCCTGCAATGTCGCAGCAAACACCTCGGCCCGTTGCGGTCGATGGAAGTAGTATCCCTGCGCCTCGTCGCACCCCTCCGCCCGCAATACCTCGAGCTGTGCTTCGCGTTCGACGCCTTCCGCCACCACGCGCACACCCAGACCGTGGGCCATCGCGATGATGGCGCGACAGATCGCACGATCCTGCGGGTTGCGATCGAGATCGCGCACGAATGACCGGTCGATCTTGATTGCATCCAAGGCGAAGCGTTTCAAGTACCCGAGCGACGAGTAGCCGGTGCCGAAATCGTCGACCGAAACGCGCAACCCCAATGCCTTGAGCGCCGCCAGCGAGCTGCGCGCATCGGTGACGTTGCTCATCAGCGCGGTCTCGGTGATCTCGAGATCGAGCAGCGACAGCTCGATACCGGCAGTCTCAGCCAACTGCCTGAGTACGCGCACGGCGTCGGTACCGGAAAATTCGCGCCCCGACAGATTGATGGCAACCGGCACCAGCGGTAGGCCTTGTGCCCGCCATGCCGCGATTTGCTCGACAACGGCCGCGGCTACGTATCGGTCGATGTCGAGTATCAGTCCGGACTCTTCCGCCAATGGCACGAACACGGCAGGCGAAATTGCACCGCGCTCGGGGTGATGCCACCGCAGCAGCGCCTCCGCTCCAACCAGCGTCAGACCATCGAGCTCGATCTTGGCCTGATAGTGCACTTCGAGCTCGTGCCGCTCGAGCGCGCCGCGCAGGTCGGATTCGAGCCGAACGCGGTCGTGCACTCGCTCACTCATGCGCGATTCGTACACACGGTGCTGATTGCGCCCGCAGGCCTTTGCCTCGTATAGCGCAATGTCGGCATTGCGCAACAGTGTGTTCGGCTCATCGCCGTCACGCGGACACATCGCCACGCCGATGCTCGGCGTGACGACGAGATCGTGACGCTGGTAGCGCAGCGGCGCGGTCAAGGCCGCGCGCACGGATTCGGCGATTTCGACGACGTCGCGCTCGCCAACCGCGCCGGCCGCCAGCACGACGAATTCGTCGCCGCCGATCCTGGCGAGCTCGAGAATGGCTTCACGTCCAGCAAGCGTCTGCCGGGTGCGTGTTTCCGCGAGCACGAATTTGAGCCGCTCGGCGACGAGCTTGAGACAAGCATCGCCGGCTGTGTGTCCAAGCGTGTCGTTGATGCGCTTGAACTGGTCGAGATCGATGCACACGATGCCGACATGCAATCGATCGCGCCGAGCATGCTCGATCGCGTGCTCCAAGCTGCGCATGAAGTAATGGCGGTTCGGAATCGCAGTGACGGTGTCGAAGTAGGCGAGTCGATTGAGCTGCGCCCGATGCGCGGCTTCGCGGCGCCGCCGCGATGTCACGAGTACCGCCAGCGCGACGATTGCAGCAACCACCGTCAGCATGGCGATCGTGAGCACCCATGGTGCTAGCGACACCGCCGCCGCATACCCCTGACTGTCGACCACGTGATATGGCGTCCGCTACCAAGACGCCCGCATTGCAGCAGCCGCCAACATTAGGCGTGTAAGGAGATGTTGCCCCGCGGCGCTACCCGTGATGCGCGTCACGCATGCAGCGCGGCGCACTACTTCTTCTTGCTCTGACGCCCTTTTATGAGATCGCGAATACGGTCGAGAAACGTATCGTACTTGAGGTCGGTGAATTCACCGGCGTCGAGGAAGATGCCTTCGCAGGACGGACAGGACTCGTACCAGATGTGCGTTTGCTTGGTATCCGAAACCTTGTCCATGGCGGTCCCGCACTCCGGGCAATCGATGTCGCGCATCTTGTCGAGCTCCTTGCCGACTTTGCGATCGCCCATGTCGAGGACCTCGGACATCCACTCACCTTTCATCTCCATCAACACATCCGGTTTGACGAAGATGCCTTGGCAAGCGACACACCGATTGATGGTAATGAGCCGGCCATATGTCTTGACCGGCATATCGCCATCGCACTTGGGACACTGCATATCCGCTATCCTTCCCCTCGTTTCGGAATCGCAAGGCTCGCGCGCCGGAACGATGCTGTCAATCGGAGATGCGCTCGGCGATGGCTGGCAACTGGAATCCGTTCGATCCTGCGGTGCTGGCCGACCCGGCCGTCGGCCATCGCGAGTTGCTCGACCGCTGCCCCGTACATCGTTTCGAGCGATTCGACCCGCCGTTTTTCACGTTGTCGAAGCATGCTGACGTAGAAGCGGCACTGCGCGACGTTGCCACCTTCTCGAGCGATCAGGGCCAGGGTCCGCGCTTCACGCCGCCGATCGGTATGCTCGCGGATCCGCCACAGCACACCTACTTTCGTGATCTCTTGCAACGCGCCTTCACGCCGCGTCTGATCGAGCAACTGCGGCCCCGCGTAATTGCGCTCGCCGATCAACTCATCACGGCTGTCGAAACGACGGCAAGATTCGATCTGCACGACGACTTCGCACTACCGATCCCCGTGGTCGTGATCGCCGAGCTACTCGGGGTACCGGCGGCCGACATGGCGCGATTCAAGCGCTGGTCGGACGTGCAGGTCGCGGCCATGGGTGCGCAGGATCCGCGCATCTACGCCAAGGAGACCGCCGAGTTCGCGGCGTACATGCTCGACCACATTCGCGCACGCCAAGCACTCGCAGCCAACGGCCAACCAATGCCCGAGGATCTCATTGCACGCATCGTTGCCGACGACGCCGACAACCCTTGGCGCGGCGAAGACCATCTGTTGAGTGTGGTGAATCAGCTTTTGGTCGGCGGCAACGAAACCACCACATCGCTGATCACCAACGTGGTTTGGCGATTGCTGCAGCGTCGTAGCCTATGGGATCGCGTGGCCGCCGATCCGAATCTCGTCGAAGCTGCCATCGAGGAGAGCCTACGCTTCGACCCGCCGGTCTTGGGCCTGTACCGCAGCACGACGCGCGACGTGCTGCTGCACGGTACGACCATTCCAGCGGGCTCGAAGGTGTATCTCAACTACGCGGCGGCAAATCGTGACCCGGACGTGTTCGAACGTCCCGACGACTTTTCATTGGATCGACCGCGCAAGCGCCACCTTGCCTTCGGTCTCGGTGTGCACTTCTGTCTGGGTGCCCCGCTAGCCCGCCTCGAAGCGACGATTGCGCTCGACGCCCTGGTGCGACGCCTACCGCAGTTGCGCCTCGAAGGCGACGGCGAGCGCATCGCGCCGTTTTTCCTGTGGGGGCGAAGGCGCCTACCGGTCGCGTGTTGACGCACTAGTCGATCGCGTTGTCGTCCAACGTGAAACCGACCCGGATCGACACTTGCCAGTGCGCGATCGCGCCGTCCTCGATGCCGCCGCGGATCTCATCGACTTCGAACCAGCGTAGGTTGTGCAACGTCTGCGCCGCGCGCCCGACCGCCTTACCGATGGCATCTTCGATACCGACCGTGGACGACCCCGTGAGATCGACCGTCTTGTAGATGTGGTCCATATTGTCCTCCTTTCCGAGTTCTCGCATTCGCGGTTCGAGCCGACCATACCCGCCGCCTCAGCGGCACGCAAACGCGTCTGCTTTGCTACCAAGCGACGCAATGTGGTGAGCCTCGCTGACCGAGAACAATGGCTTGCCCTTGCTCGACCGCGATGAACGCGCGTACCGTAAAGCCATGAGCGATCGCAGTACCGTTCTACTGGTGGAAGATCATCGTGAACTGGCCGCGAGCACTGGCGCGTACTTGGAAGCTGCCGGCTTTCTCGTCGATTATGCGCAAGACGGGCTCAACGCCATGCACCTCGCCGTTACCAACGACTACGACGCGATCGTGCTCGACATTGGTCTTCCCGGCGTCGACGGCCTCGAGGTCTGTCGGCGGTTGCGGCGCGATGCCAAGTCCGCCGTGCCCATCATCATGCTCACAGCCCGCGACCAGCTCGACGACAAGCTGTCGGGATTCGACGTGGGTGCCGACGATTACCTGGTAAAGCCTTTCGACATGCCCGAGCTCGAGGCACGATTGAACGCCGTGCTGCGCCGCCGCGACATCGATGCGTTCAGAGAAAGCTACGCAATCGGCGACCTGACGCTCGACGTCGCGACCGCACAGGTGAAGCGCGCCGGTCGAGAGATCCGCCTGTCGAAGACACAGTTCGAGTTGTTGCGGCTATTGATGCGCGAGTCACCCAACGTCGTAAGCCGGGAGCGGCTCGAACGTCACCTGTGGGGCGAGGAACCTCCAGACAGCGATGCCTTGCGCAGTCACCTCTACAACCTCCGCAAGGCCATCGACAAGCCATTCGATGAAGAGCTGATGGAAACGCTACCCGGGCGAGGGTTCCGCATTCGCGCCTGAATGATCGGGGAAGATCAGTTGCACGGTGGTGCCGCGTCCCGGTGCACTAACGACCTCGAGTCGCCAGCCGAACCGTTCGATCAAGCGGCCAACGATGGCGAGCCCGAGGCCATGGCCAGGCGTGCCGCTCGCGCGTGACGCCTCGCCGCGAAAAAACGGCTCCAACAATCGCGCGCGATCCGCGTCGGTCATCCCGATACCAGTGTCCGAAATTTCGACCCGATCACCGAGCACGCTGACCGTGATGCGGCCATCGCGCGTGTAGCCGAGTGCGTTGCGCAGTAGATTTGCCAGCGCTACGCCAATCAAGTGCGGCGGCGCACGAACCTCGAGCAGCGCATCGTCATGCACTTCGATGACGTTGCGGTTCGTTTGCGCTAGCTCGGTGAAGAGCTCGACCTGTTCGGCCACCAGTCGATTGACCGAAACCGGCGACGCCGGCAACGCCAGATCGGTCTCCCGCGCGAGCATGAGTAAACTCTCGATCAGCGCTTGCATCTGCGCGACGGTTCTGCGCATCCGCAGCAATGATTGCCGCTCTGCTTCCGGGCGATCCGGCGTTCGCTCGAGCAAGTCGAGATTGGCCTTGATGACTGCCAGCGGTGTACGCAGCTCATGGCTGGCGTCACGCGTGAAATTCCGCTCGCGGGCTACGAATCGCTCTAGCCGCCCGGTCACATCCGCGAGTGCATCGATCATCGTCGTCACTTCCGCATCGGCGGAGGCGCGCAAGTCGTCGAGCTTCAGCTTGTCGTCGGGGTCGAGCGGATCGTAGCCTTCGAGCCGCGCTGCCAGCCCAACGAGCGGCGATACGGCCCGCTGCGACAGCCGATAGCTGACGAATGAAAGGGCGTAGATGAAAAGCAGGATGATCGCGAGCGGCAACACGCCGAAGTACAGCGTCAGTTCCGACACTTCGTCCTGTTTGAACAGTAGGTAGAGGCGCCCCGGCGGCCCGTCTTCTACGTACACCAACGGTTGCTCGCCGTCGATGGTTACGCGCTCGAGACCGGGGTGCAGGCCGCGTAGCGGCACAGGCACGTCCGACCGATCCGGTGCGCGCGACAGATAGCCGAGCATGTTGTCGGTATCCGGCAGCGGCTGCGCGGGGTCGTTCGCGTAGCGCGTCCAGAAGTGCTTCGCTTCACCTGCCAAAGCTTCCCGCGACAGCACGTCTTCGACAATCCACGCAGTCGCGAACACGCCGCCGACCACAGCCACGCTGATGAGCGCGATCTGCAGCGCGAATGCGCGCCCTAGGCGCGCGCGAACGCCCGGCCGATTCAAGCCGCCGCGACGGGACGCATCAGATAGTGGCCGATCTGCCATTCGCGCCCGTCACGGTAGCCGAACAATTCCTCACATGCCATGAAGAACATGCGCCAACGCTGCAACCAGCGATCGACATCCGTGCCGTATGCCGGAATGAGTGCCGCGCGCGCCGCCGCCGCTGATGCGTCCATGCGATCCAGCCACGCGCGCGCCGTGCGCTGGTAGTGCGTACCGGGCAATGCCCAACTCGCATCGATCGCGAGGTGACGGTCGAAACGCG
>QJXZ01000066.1 GCA_003248125.1 Gammaproteobacteria bacterium
CCGACGATCATGTTGCCGAGGCGGTAGTCGCCGTGCACGATCGCAGCACCCTTCTGCTCGGGCATGCGCTCTTCGAGCAACCGGCAGGTTTCTTCCATGGCCGGGATTTCGTGGGTCTTGGTGGCCAGCCACTGTTTGGTCCAGCGGTTGAGCTGTCGCGCCAAATAGGCTTCCTTGCGACCGAGATCGCCGAGTGCCACCTCGTCTGGATCGAGTGCATGCAAGGCGGCGAGCACATCGACGACGTGCTCACCCAGCTGCCTGCGTTCGGTTTCAGGCATCGGTCGAACCGATTTGGCGTCGTGTGGCACCACGCCTTCGACGAAGGCCATCACGTAGAACGGCGCACCGTTGACTTCGTTGTCACGGCACAATCCGAACGTCGGTGCCACCGGCACCGAGGTCGGAGCCAGCGCGGCGATGATCCGATGCTCGCGGCCCATGTCGTGCGCACTTTCGAGCACGTGTCCGAGCGGTGGCCGGCGCAGCACCACGGCGCGGCCGTTTCGGTCCTCGCATCGATAGGTCAAATTGGAGTGGCCACCGGCTATGAGCGTGTACTCGACAGGCGGTGTGAAGTCCGTCACGTGGTCGGTCAGCCAGCGCGTAACGCGCTCCGAGTTGATCCCCTCCATCGTCCACCCAGTCATCGTTCGAAGCCGGTTATGATAGCGGCTTTCCCCGCGTGCTGACCGATGAAGCGCTTGTTCTTCGCCATGCTCGGCACCGAGACCAACACGTTCTCGCCCATTCCAACCGGCTTGGGCATCTGGCGAGACACACTGCTCAAGCGCCGCCGCGAAACCAATCCCACCGTGTCCCGCGGTCACGGCGTCTACGCGCCGTTGTTTTCGGCACTCGACCGTCGCGGCTGGCATTTGGAGCCGGGCTTGCAAGCGTTCGCAACGCCATCGGGTATCACGCCGCGCAACACCTATGAATCACTTCGCGACGAGCTGCTCGCCGACCTCGCAGATGCGGGCAAGGTCGACGCGGTGCTCCTATTTCTGCACGGCGCGATGGTCGCCGACGGCTACGACGACTGCGAAGGCGATCTCCTCGCGCGCGTCCGCGCGCAGGTTGGAGCGCAGGTGCCGATCGGCGCGGAACTCGATCTGCATTGTCACGTTACCGACGCGATGCTCGCGAATGCCGACGTGCTGGTCGGCTACAAGCACTATCCGCACATCGACACCTACGAGCGCTTGGTCGACTTGTTCGAAATCGTGGCCGATACCACCGAAGGCAAAGTGAAGCCGACCATGGCACGCGCGCGTTGTCGCATGCTCGGCATGTTCCATACCACGCGCGAGCCCATGTCGGGTTTCGTCGAGCAGCTCTATGCGCTGGAACGCGAACCGGGCGTGTTGAATGCGTGGCTCGGTCACGGATTCCCCTACGGTGACGTCCCCGACGTCGGCGCCTGCGCGGTGGTGGTCACCGACGGCGATGCCGCCAAGGCACAACGCTTGGCGCAGCACCTGCGCGATTCGTTCTTCGCCATGCGCGATGCCGTGGTAACCGACCACTTCAGCATCGATGACGCCATCGACACCGCGCTCGACATCACCACCACCGATTCGCTGCCGGTAACCATCGCCGATACGGCGGACAACACTGGCGGTGGTGCGCCCGGCGACTCCACGTACTTTCTTACGCGTCTGCTCGAACGCGGTATCGGCGGCGCCGCGATCGGTCCGCTGTACGATCCGGGTGCAGTCGCGATTTGCCATGATGCCGGCGTCGGCGCGCGCATCTCGCTACGCATCGGCGGCAAGCTCGGCCTGCAGTCGGGCACGCCCGTCGACGTCGACTGCGAAGTGGTAGCGACTGCAGATCGCGTCATCCAAACTTTGAACGGCGGCCCTTCCAACATCGGCCGTTCGGCAAGCGTGCGCATCGGCTTACCGGATTCGACCAGCATCGACGTCACGCTGTGCAGCAAGCGCGTCCAGGCAGGATCGCCGGAGATCTTCACCGCGCTCGACATCGAACCGCGCTCGAAGCGCATGTTGATCGTCAAATCGACACAGCATTTTCATGCTGGATTCGCGCCCATCTCCTCGCGCGTGCTGTACGCAGGCGATCGCGGCGCTCTGCAGTCGCGCATGCAGGACATTCCGTACCGTCGCATCGACACCTCCAAGTACTGGCCGTTCACGGACACTCCCGAGTTCGATCACGAATGACGCGTGCGTGCGTGGCGGTGGCGGTATTGGCTATCCTGTATGGCTGTGCAAGCACGCCGGAGATCGGTGAGATTGCGGCACCCGATGACGTCGCCGCCGGCACCTTGACCACCGCAAAGGGCAAGCAATTCCGCATCCGCTACGAGGCGCTCACGTTCACGGGCAAGGGCACCTTCGAGTGGCCGGATGGCCGAAGCTACACGGGCGAGTTCGAGGCCGGACGGCCGCAAGGTACGGGTATCGACGAACGCAGCGACGGCAGTCGTTACGAAGGGCAGTTCGACCACGGCCGTCGCCATGGTGAGGGCGTACTCGAGCTTCCCGACGGCAGCGTCTATCGCGGCGAGTTCGCCAGTGGCGCGCGATCAGGCGAAGGCACCTTCGACAGCCCGAGTGGCCGATACACGGGCGCCTGGCATCGCGACGCGCCGGAAGGGCAAGGCAGGTTCGACTATGTCGACGGCTCCTACTACGAGGGGGAGTGGGCCGATGGCCGGCGCAACGGCTTCGGCCGCTATCAGCGTGATGCCGATTCGAGCTACGAAGGCGATTGGGAGAACGACCTACCGAGCGGCTTTGGCCGCATCACCGAACGCTACGGTTTCAGCTACGAAGGGGGCTTCCGGGCTATGGCGTCATCGACGTGGGCGACGGCATCGGCTACGCCGGCACGTGGGTCGACAACCGCCGCCAAGGCTACGGTCGCGAGACGCGGCCCGACGGTTCGAGCTACGAGGGTGAGTGGCGTGGCGACCGTCGCTCTGGGCACGGTCTCGAGCTTCGTGCCGATGGCTCGTATCACCAAGGTTGGTGGGAAGACAACGTCCCGCTCGGCCCGGGCACGCGCCGCTCGCGTGAGGGCATCGAGATCAGCGGCTTGTGGAATTCCGATTTCGTATCGAGCGGCGTCGTCATTCTGCCGAGCGGTGAACAGTATGCTGGCAACCTCTACGAGCTCTCGAAGCGCGCAGTGAGCCGTCGCTTTCTGGCTTGGCTCGAGGATCGCGCAGCCGAAGGCAACGGCTATGCACATCTGCTGCTCGCCCATGCATACACGCGCTTTCGCAGTCCGGCACCGGATGCGCAAATTGCCCAACGCCACTTCGAGGCTGCCGCGCAAGCCGGCATTGGCGAAGCGCAATTTCGGCTCGGCGAACTGCTGATCGCCGAGCGTCACCGATGGCTTGCGCTGGATCGAGCACGCCGCAGACGACGGCCTCGCCGCCGCAAACTTGCTGCTCGGTACCTTCTACCAACTCGGCCATCATCGGCCGACGGACCGCGCGCGCGCGATTCGCTACTACGAGGCGGCCGTCGAAGAGGGCGACCTCACCGCGCGCAACAACCTCGCTTGGTTGCTCGCTACGTCCACCGATCCAGCGTTGCGCGATGGTACCCGCGCCCTGGCGCTCATACGGCCCGTGGCCGTGCTCTACGATCAGTGGACGTACCTCGATACACTCGCGGCGGCCTATGCCGAAGTGGGCGACTTCCGCAACGCGGTGGCTGCCGCGCAGCGCGCCGTTGCGCTCGCAGAAGGCGATGCCACCGACGAGACTTTGTTGGAACTCGAGGCGAGGCTTCGATCGTTCGAGGCGAACACGCCATTTCGCGAATCGTGATGGGAGAACGATGATGACCGACGTGCGCTGGCCATTTACCGCCATCGTCAGCGCCTTCGAGATCGAGCGCGCCGAAGGCGTGTACCTGATCACGCCCGATGGCCGCCGCATCCTCGATGCTGCAGGCGGCGCAATCGTCGCCAACGTCGGCCACGGTCGCGCATCGGTTGCACGCGCAGTTGCACAAGCAACTTCCGACGAGTCGTATGTGATACCACCCTGGCTGACACCTTCGCGCAAGCGATTGCTCGAACGACTGAAACGCGACTGGCTCGATCCGACATTCGAGTTCGTGCACTTGGCGTCAGGCGGTTCCGAAGGCGTGGAGACGGCGATGAAGCTCGCGCTGCAGTATCACGCAGCACGCGGTGACGTCGCACGGCGCACGATTATCGGACGCAACGTCTCCTACCATGGCACCACGCTCGCGACCACGGCGATCGGCGGCCACGTGTCGCGCAAGAAGGGGCTCGATCACGCCCTCGAACGCTACCCATCGACGTTGACGCCTTATCCATTGCGGTCGGGGTTGCCGCTGGGCCACCCAGGCATCGGCGCGCACTACGTGCAAGCGCTGCGCGAGACGATTGCGCGAGAGGGCGCCAACACCGTTGCGGCGGTTTTGGCTGAGCCGATCACGGGCTCGTCGGGCGGCGCCATCGTGCCACCCGATGACTATTGGCCGGCAGTGCGGGCACTGTGTGACGAGTACGGCATTCTGCTGTTGATGGACGAGGTGATGACGGGCTTCGGCCGCACCGGTAAACGCTTCGGCTATCAGCACTGGCCGATCACGCCCGATGTGCTGGTCTCGGGCAAGGGTCTGGCTGGAGGATATGCACCGCTATGCGGCATCTTCGCGACCGCCAAGGTCGGCCAGCCGATCGTCGATGCGGGCATGAACGTCATGTTCCACACGTTCGGTGCGCATCCCGCTGCCTGTGCCGCCGCCGACGAGGTACTGCGCATCATGAGCGAAGAAGCATTGATCGCGCGCGCGGCCGAGATGGGCGATCACCTCAGCCGGCGCCTCACGGAGACCTTCTCCAATCATCCGCACGTGGCCGAGGTGCGCGGTCGCGGCCTCCTGCAGGCCATCGAGATCGTCGCCGATCGCGGCACACTCGAACCATTCGCCGCGGACGCCCGCATTACCGACCGCGTGCTCGGCGCCGGCCTCGAGCGTGGCGTGTTCTTCTACCCAGGCGGCACCGGCGAGGTGCGCGATATCGTCTGCATGGGGCCGCCGTTCACGGTGACCGAAGCCGAGATCGATCACATGGTCGACGTGCTGCACGAAAGCCTCGACGCGGTGACGTAGGTGACCTTCGCGGACGGCGTACGCGCATTCACCGACGCGTTCGGTCTATTGCGCGCACGCGGCATCGCTACTTTCGTGTGGCTGCCGACGCTGGTGTCACTGGCCGTGATCGGCTCGACCCTCACGCTGGTGTTCGGCTACGTCGATGCCGGGGTTGCATGGGTCATGAATCAAGTGCCGAGCTGGCTCGACTTCATCGAAGCGATCTTGGCGCCGCTCGCTTATCTGATCTGTATCGTGATCGCGGCATGGTTGTTCGGCTATGTCGCAACGCTCGTCTCGAGTCCATTCCTCGGTTTTCTCTCGGCGCGCACGCAGCGCCAAGAAACCGGCGCATCGCCGGCCGCGAATCTCAGCGTCGCGGCCACTGTGCTCGGGACGCTGTCACGCGAAGTGCGCAAGCTCGCGTACCACCTGCCCCGCCTGCTACTCGTGTTCGTGATCACGCTGCTGCCCATAGTCAACCTCGCCGCACCCTTCGTTTGGTTTCTGTTCGGCGCATGGACCTTGGCCGTGCAATTCGTCGACTACGCACCCGAGAACGAAGACGCGAGCTTCAAGGCGACACTCGACGTGCTGAAGGCCAATCGCGCGTGTGCACTCGGATTCGGCGCGCCGACCGCGCTCGCGATGGCAATTCCCTTCGTCAACTTCATGGTGATTCCCGTCGCTGTGATCGGCGGCACTCTGCTATGGTGCCGGCTGAAGGAGCGCGGAGCACCGACACCGCGCTGAGGTCGAGCATGGCCAAGCTCTATCGTGTCATCATTCCGGTTGCGGACATCGAACGGGCCGCCACGTTCTACGGCTCCATCCTCGAGGCCGCTGGCCGCCGCGTGTCACCCGGGCGTCACTACTTCGATTGCGAAGGCACGCTGCTCGCGTGCTTCGACCCGAAAGCCGACGGCGATCGTCGCGCAGCGCATCCGAACCCCGAGCACATCTATCTGGCGGTGGACGATCTCGAAGCTTGCTTCGCGCGCTGCGAAGCGGCGGGCGCGGAGTTCGATCCCGGGCGACTGGCGAGCGGCGGTAAGTTGGGCGAGATCCGCACGAGACCTTGGGGTGAACGTTCGTTCTACGTGTTCGACCCGTTTGGCAACCCTGTCTGCTTCGTGGACCGCGCGACGCAATTTCTCGGATGAGCAAAGGCACCACGTTTTATCTCATCCGCCACGCGGAGAGCGCACCGGATTTTGCAATCGACGAGGCGCTGTGGCCGCTGTCCGACACCGGTCGGCAGCAGGCCGAGCACCTCGTCGACGCACTCGCTCCGCTGCCGATCACCCGCATCGTATCGAGTCCCTATCGACGCGCGATCGCGACCGTCGAGCCGTATGCGCGCCGGCTAGGAATCGAGATTCACGTCGAGCACGATTTGCGCGAGCGCAACTTGACTCATGGCCGCGCCGACGCGGATTGGCGAGCGCTGCTCGAGCGCTCATGGCGCGACTTCGACTTCACCGAGCCCGGTGCCGAGTCGAGCCGCGTCTGCCAACAGCGCGTGCACGCCTGCCTGACTCGGCTCGCCACCGAATGCCCAGCGGAGACGTTCGTGGTCGCTTCGCACGGCAACGCTATCGCATTGATGCTCACCGCCATCGAGCCGGGCTTCGGTCACGCGGGCTGGCAGGCGATGCGCAACCCAGACGGCTTTCGCCTACGGCACGATGGCCGCAATTGGTATTGGGATCGCACCTACCGGCTCGAGAATCAATCGAATTGAGTCGGCGCTGCCGGCGCGAGCCGGTGTGCATGCAGCATCTCGATGTCGCT
>QJXZ01000328.1 GCA_003248125.1 Gammaproteobacteria bacterium
CCGCGCCGGCTTTTCCAACTTTGGCAGCCACGTGGACGTCATCGCGCCCGGTGTCGACGTGCTGTCGCTGCGCGCCCGTGACACCGATTTCATCGCGCTCACCGACCCGCTCGACTATGCACCGGGCGCCGCCTTCGTCGGCGCCAAAGATGGCTACTACCGTGCATCCGGAACGTCGTTTGCGGCTGCCACGGTCAGTGGTCTGGCCGCGGCCCTGCTCACGGTACGGCCAACGCTCGATCGCGCCGAGCTCGTTCATCTGATCGACGCGACTGCCGTGGACGTTGAAGCCCCGGGCACCGATCAACGCACCGGCCACGGCCGGGTCGACTTCGTCAATGCGGCGGCCGGTGATCCCAACAACTACAAAGAGGCGCGCCTTGCTGGCGCAGAGCTCGAGCTCGACGGGGAAACGTTGTACGTACGACTGATCGGCAGCGCCGATGCACCACGGTTCGCCCGTGCGATCCTGGCAGTCAGAGCGCATGCCTCGACGTGGGCTACCGCCGAACCACCGTCGAAAACCGAGAGACGTCGCTCGCGAAAAAAGCGCGACGACAACAACCAACCGTCGACGCCTAGCCAGGAGTGGCAACAACTACTGCCGCCTCTGACGACGCCCGTCAGCAACGACGCGATCGGCACCACAACCCTGGCGAACCTGAAAGCGCTGACCGGCACTAGCGCAGCGTGGGAACTGCGCCTCACCGTCACCAGCACCGATGGTAGCGAGCAGCAGGCGTTCATGAACCTCGCACTACCGGCGCCGAAGGCCGCGACCGAGGAGGCAGCCGGTGAATAGCCGCGCAGCCGCCATGACACTACTCGTGCTCTGCATACCGCGGGCGTCGGCCGATGCCGTATCGGAGTGGAGTGAAGCCCTGATCGCCACGCTGCCACCCCCCGCTCGGCTGGTGTCGCTTCGGCCAGGCGGAGATGCGCGCGCACTGCTCGATCGGTACGCAATCATGGATGGCCGAGTGTTTCGCTCGTCTGAGGGCCCAGTGATCGAGCTCGAACGCGCCGATGCGGACTGGCAGGCGCTGCAATCGACGCTATGCAGCGACCCACAGGTTGCCGCCTGCGAAGCGAGTGCATGCCAAGGGATTCAGTTCGATGCCGAGGTCCAACCCGGCGTTGGCCGTGACCCGGGCGCCATCGAGGCGCGCATCGCCCATGCGCCGCCAGAAGATTTGCCGCCGACGCAAGAAGGCGAAGCAGGCAGCTGCCGGGGTGCACCGTTGCTGCCGCCGCTCGATGCGAGCGCTGGCGTGGCAGGCGAAGCCGACGCCGTCGTCGATCTGCAACCACTCGTCGAAGCGAACCGAGCGACGAGTCGCCGAGTCTCGGCTGAACGCTCGACCGACGCATCGCAATCGCAGACCGACTCGATGACGCAAGGTGCAGACGCGCATTCGGCAGGACGTGGATTCGCCGTGACCGTCGACACGGCGTTCGACGTCCGCGGTGGCGTATCCCTCGCGGCCACCAATCTGCCCGACGACACATCGAATTGGCGCCTGTTGATTGGTGCAGATTGCGGTCAGATCGCGATGCCGCTCGATTCGGTGGTTCCCGCCCGCGAACCGGGTCGCATCAACGCCCTGGTCACTGCCGGCAGCGCGGCCGCTATCGCCGCCGTCCACGGCTTGACCGTACTTCGCGAAATTCGTCTGAGCGTCACGCAGGAAACCCTCGCAGTGTTCGCCACCACGGACGACGTCGCGCAAAAGATCGCCGCACTCTCGGTGGACACGCGCGTCGCCGCCGCACAACCCGAGTTCGTCTATCGAACCGCGGCGGAACCGAACGGCTATGACGATCCCTTCGCGCCCTTTGCCTATGGTGCCGAACAGACCAATGCACGCCTACTGCACGCCAAGTCCCGCGGCGCCGGCGCGTTGATCGCCGTGATCGATACGGGCGTCGACGTCGAGCATCCGGACTTGCGAGGTCGCATCGCCCGTCAGGTCGACACCACCGACCAGGGGTGGAGCGCCGATCTGCACGGCACTGCGATCGCCGGCATCATCGCCGCCAATGCAAACAACGGCGAAGGTAGCTATGGCATCGCGCCCGAAGCGTCGCTCATCGTCCTCAAGGCCTGCGCACCGAAGGAAGCCGGCGGCCTCGCCGCAAAATGCTGGACATCGAGCCTGGTCGCCGCACTCGATGTAGCCCTCGGCACCGATGCATCGATCATCAACATGAGCTTGACGGGTCCACCCGATCCGTTGGTCGCCCGACACGTCGAACTTGCGCTGAAGCGCGGACGATTGGTGGTCGCGGCAGCCGGCAACGGCGGTGAACACGGCAAACCCGCCTTCCCGGCCGCGATTCCCGGTGTGCTGGCGGTCACGGCAATCGATGTGGCGGCGCATCGCTACCGCAATGCCAACCGCGGCGACTACATCGATGTCGCAGCCCCTGGCGTCGACATCGTGGCACCGGCACCCGGCGGCACCTACCCACCGCTGTCCGGTACCTCGATGGCGACCGCGCATGTGTCGGGCATCGCGGCCTTGCTCCACGGCGTCGCAGCCTCGACATCGGCAACCGATGTGACGTCCGCGCTGCTGAAGACGGTGCACGATTTGGGACCGAGCGGCCGTGATGACGCATTCGGCAGCGGTCTGGTCGACGCCTGCGAGGCGGCCAACGTGCTCGCAAACGACACTCAGATCTGTGCAACGGGAGACACCAATGCGGCTGGCAAGTAGTGCAGCAGCTTGTTGTACGTACGTCGCATTGATCTGCGCAGGCAGTGCCAGCGGCGACATCGCATCGAGCGACAAAGGCGGCTTTCGATCTCGACCTACACCCGATCGAGCAACTGGTCGCGCATGCAGCCGCCGAGCGCTGCGCAACGCCGCTGGCCGCCGCACCCCTCGATCTCGGCGACGCGGCCGGTTTCATGGGCAAGATGGCAGGAAAGGCGGCAGGTGCTGCGATGGGCAAACTGCTCGGTGGCATTCTCGGCGGCGGCGGTGGCCGCCAGGAAAAACCGGACCTCGACAAAGATCCGATCAAGTCCAAGTTCAAACAGAAAATCGAGCATCCGGGCGGCGACGCGGCGATCCGAATCGGCGGACAGCGCTACGACAACGGCTTGCTGATCAGCACACGCGTCGACAAGGCGGCGGGCAAGGGCACTTTTCACACCATGTTTCTCGAGCGCCCGGACTGCACGCGGATCTTTCCCGAGCAGTACTTGAAATACGCACTGTGGGGTAAATGGTCGCTCTCGGTATCGGTGACCAAGACCACCAGCACCTATCAGGACGGCAAGCTCATCGACCAAACGACCTCGACGTCGGGTTGGTCGAAGTCCGGCGATTTCGACTTTTCGCGGGGATTCTCCCTCTGGGATCAGCTCGACGACGAAACGCGGCTTCTGCTGAATCCAGACGATGCCTATCTCGCACAGCTTCGTCGCGAGATCGGCACACCGGCCTGGCAACAAATGGGCTTTGGTGAGCCATCGGAAGGTGTTCGCGCCGCCGGTGGATTGTTCCGCGTCACGCCCGAGCAATTGACCCCCGGCACCATTGCAGTGGTGCACATCACGCACATCGACGGCGGCCGCTATCGCACCGTCGGCTTCCCCATGCAGTTCTCGTTCGCTGACGACGGTCACATGGCGTTCGAACAACTCGGCGGCGAGTGACGGCACGCATTCGATCGAATTCTCTTTGAACCTGTTCTCTTCGCACCGTGACTCAAGGTTCGAGGCGGCTAATACGCCGTTTCGGGTCTCGAACAAATCAAGGAGAGAACGCAATGATGAAACTGACCTTTGCTTCCAGCCTCGTGGTTGCCGGTGCTCTGTGCGCAGGCAGCGCGTATGCGCAGTATCCGTACGGCGCGTGGCAATCGTCCGACGACGACACGGTCACGATCGAGGATTCGTTCAATCGTGAAACGACTGTCTCGAAGACATGGTCGCAAGACGTCGACGTCGACGTGAGGAAGTACCACACGGAAGACAACGACGTCACGAAGTCGTGGTATTCGACCACGGATGTCGACTCGCAAGTCGCGAAACCCACGCTCACTTCCGAAAAGTACCAAAAGTTAGAAGCCGGGCACGACGCCACAACGTCGGTGTACGGGACGGCCACAGGTCACTCGGTGGGCGTCGAAGGCGGTACCAACTTCGTGAGTGCCGGCAACGACGAAACGCGCTACTACGGCCCTGCCTTGGTCAACACCAACACCAACCAGCTGCCCCAGAACAACCTGTTCATTCAGGGTTCGAACGGCGCACCGATAAGCCAATCCAACGCGTTCGCGGGCCACGACTACGGTCCCAAGGGCGTGTTCGCGCCGATCGGTAATACGTCCGCAATGGTGTCGGGAAGTGTCGGCAATCAGTCTGGTGCGAGCGTTGAGCAAAGCGGCGACTCGTCCAACTCGATCGCCGATCCCATGAGCTCGGTCATCAGCCGCTGACCACCACCTTCACGGGGGGCCCGTGCCCCCCGCGTTTCTTCGACTTCAAGTGACCAATGAAGGAGAACGACATGAAATCGTTGATCTGTGCATGGCTGACGATATCGATCCTCGCGCCGTCGTTGGCGGCTGCCGAAGCGCAGGAGCCCTCGTCGCTAGAACGGCTCAAGCGCGTGCACGAAATGCGTGCACGTCTCGAGCAAGAGCGGCGCAACACGGAGAACGAAGCGCGCGCCAGCGTGCAGAGTGCAGTCCAGACCAGCCGCTATGGATTCGACAATCCGACCGTGACGCAGATGCGGCAGGAGACCGCCGTGCAGCTCGCCCGCTTCGAGCAGAGCTTCCGATGCCTCGACGTCGACGTGCAGAACAACGGTGGCAACACGGTCGTCATCTGCGGCGGCAACTCGGGCGACATCCAGGGCAACAACACCTCGGCAGGCGGTGATCTGGTGATTGCGCCGGGAGGCGCGCGATGAAACGCCGTGCGCAATGGATCTCCGCGTCGTTCGTACTCGGCCTGTCTGCGGCCGTCAACGCCCACCCACCGATCGCGGCTGGTGTGGTCGTTCCGGCGGAAGTGCGCTTCGATCCTTCGGTGCAACGGCTGCTCGCCGATCGCGCTCTGAAACTAATGCCGCTGCGCGACGGCGCGTTGTACTACATCGTGCCGATCGACGCCGACCCCTACTTCGAGCAACAGCAGATTAGATACCTCGAGGCACTGCTCGACGATCAGGTTGAACCCGACCGCAACGCACAGTGACCCAGTCGTGTCCGTCACTCGACCATCAAGGAGCCATACGATCATGCAACGGACAATACATACGGTGTTCGCTCTCGCGCTGCTGATGCTTGCACTCGGCACACCTTCGGCCGAAGCGAAGAAGCGCTCCGACGAAAAGGAAGCTGAAGAAATCGAGCGCGCGCTCGCGGCGCTCCAGTGCAACGGTCCACGGCCACGCGTCGCCATCTACGGCTTTCATGCCACGGGCAAGCTCGCGATGTTCGAGGGCTACAACGTCGGCGAGGGGCTTGCTGCCCAACTCGCCACCGAGCTCGCACGCACGGATTGCTTCGTGGTGCTAGACCGCACGGGACTGTCGAACGTGCTGATGGAGGTGGAACTCGGTCTCGCCGGTGTCACCAATCGAGAGACCGCCCCCGAAGCCGGTCAACTGGTGGGAGCCGAGGTCATCGTCAAAGGTGCCGTAACCGAGTTCGAGCCGAACAAACGCGGTCGCGGCGTCACCTTCGGTCTCGGTCTGCCGGATACGCCGCTCGGCGTTCGGCTCGGGCGCAATGGCAGCACCGCCCACGTCGGTCTCGACGTCTCGATCGTCGACGCCAGCACCGGTGAAGTACGCAACGCACACCGTGTCACGGCCGACTCCAAGGCGGGTGGCTGGACGCTCGGATTCGACTTCAAGAATGCGAGCGTCGGTGGCGATACGTTCGCCAAGTCGCCACTCGGTATCGCATCACGCAACGCACTCGGCCGTGCCATCCTCGCCGTCGCCAACGATCTAGGCGGCCTGCCGTGGCGCGCCCAGGTCGTCGACTCTTCCGATGGCGTGGTGTTCTTGAACGCCGGTGCAGAGTCCGGCATCAAGACCGGCGACCGATTTCGCGTGTCGACCGTCGTTCGCCGACTGGTCGATCCGTCCACGGGCCTCCTCCTCGACACGATCGAGCGCGAGGTGGGCTCGGTACGCATCGTGTCCGTGAACGAGAAATACGCGATGGCGGAGCAGATCGACGACTTCCGCGTCAAACGCGGTGACTTCGTGCACCTCTGAATGCCAGGCGGGGCCGGGCGTTGGTCCGGCCCCGAATCTTTTTGAACCCGCTCGCGCGATGCAGCCACCCA
>QJXZ01000123.1 GCA_003248125.1 Gammaproteobacteria bacterium
AGCGGGGGGGCGATTCTGCCCGAGTAATCAATCAGTCGATACTGGCCGCCGAATGCCCAGCCGATGCTGCCGCCCGGCAGTTCGAAGCCGGGAATCTCGCCGTTGAACACCGCGTCGGCGACGAGCAGCGATTGATCCTGATCGACCGTCCAGCGCTCGATGAGCCAGTCGAGAATTTCCGGCGTGTTGGCATTGGCGGGCACATAGCCTGGGTTCACGTAGCCGTACGCCGGGTTCATCGGATGCGCATTCGAGAATGGGTTGTAGAAGCCGCAGGTCGAACCAGGTTGGCCGTAGGCAATGCCGTTGCAATCGGGGCCGCCCAAGCCGCTGATGGCGTCCTGCATGCGCGTGATCATGGTATCAACACCGCTACGGGTCATTGTGGAGGTCGAATAGGTGACCCCCACATCCCAACCGATGCCGTCCATCCAACCGCCTTCGAGCGTGCCTTTGAGGCCGGCCGAGACCCGCGCCATGTCGTAGGTATTGCGGTTCAACTGACCGCCATTGCCACCGGTGAGCGCAGGCACACCGCCCCAAGCCTGCGGACGCCAGCTTGCCATCTGAACATAGTCGATGGTATCGATACCCGCGAAACCAATCTGCTGTAGCGCGGTTACCACGCCGGGGTTATTCGAGAACTGCGCTCCGGCCGCAGGCGCCGAGCACGTGTTGGTCACGAAGTTGTACGTGCCATTGTTGCAAATCCGAAACTGCGCAAACCCTGGACCAGCCGGGCCGGAAGTCGGCGGATAGGACGGCGAGGTGCGGTAGTTCGGCAGTATGGTTTCTGCCCAAAGTCCCTCGATGTGGAACTCGGTCCCTGGCGCAATCTCTGTATTGAGCTCGGCGTAGATCTGCTGCTGCTCAGTCTCTTCTACCAAGTTATCGAACGGGATGTACGAAAATCGACATGTGCCACTTACGCCTGGCTCACGATGTCCGCCCATCTCCGCGCAGTTCGAGTCGGTGCGTGTATAAGGAACGCCCGGAAGGCCGGCGACTGGTGGGGGCAGATCGACATCCCACGCCACGAACGTACCCGGGTCACTGAACGAGGACCAACCCGACGGGTTGACCGTATACGGCGGATTCGCCCAGTCGCGATCGGTCGAGCGCAGCTCGGATCGGTGCTGCTGTGCATAGGAGATCAATACATTCGACTGATCGCCTTGCCAGCCCCAATTGACGCTACCGGTCCAATCGCCATCGTTGTCCTCGATGCTGCGGAATTCGCCGTTGACTTCGAAGCCTTCCAGGTCGCGGCGGGTGATGAAGTTGACGACACCGGCGATGGCGTCAGAACCGTAGGTCGCGGCGGCACCGTCCTTCAGCACCTCGACGCGGCCGATCGCGGCAAATGGCAACAGGTTGGTGTCGACCCCGGCGGGCACTTCGGCTGGCGTATAGGTCGTGCGGCGGCCGTTCATCAGCACCAGCGTTCTCATGCCGCCCAAGCCGCGCAGGTTGACGTTGCCGACGCCGATGGTGCCCTGATTGACACCGAACTGGTTGGTCTCGCCCATGGACGGGCCGACATATGGCATGGCGCGGATCAGATCCAATGCGGTCGGGCTACCCCGTTCCGCCATCTCTTCCGCATCGATGACGTCGACCGGCAATGCTGCATCCTCGGGCGTGCCGCGGATGTAAGAACCGGTGACGATGACCTCTTCGACCACGCCTTCTTGCGCGGCCTGTACGCTACCGAAGCTCACGAAGCCCAACACCGCGAGCAGCGGCACCCACCTGGCATGCCAGGCAGCACGTTGTCTCTCCATCTCGAATCTCCCTCGCTCTAAATGTGTGCTCACACGGCGTAGCGCTTGTACCGGCCCCTTCCCCGGTGCTCACGCAACACGCAGCACAAATCCTATGCGGAAATTTCGCGCCATGCCAGACGCGGATACCCCTATTCGGTGGCTAGCGCGTCGAGGCGCACCAAGAACTCGGCCTCGTCCATCACCGGCACACCGAGTTGCTCGGCACTGGCAAGTTTGCTGCCCGCGCCGGGCCCGGCCACCACCTGCGTGGTCTTGGCCGACACCGATCCCGACACCTTGGCACCGAGCGCCTCGAGCTTGGCCTTGGCTTCGGCGCGGCTCATCGACTCGAGCGTGCCGGTCAGCACCCACGTTTGGCCGGCGAGCGGTGCTTGCGCCGCCTTCGCGACCTTGGGCCAATGCACACCTGCCTTGCGCAATGCCTCGATCACCACCCGGTTACTCGTCTGCGCGAAGAACGTGTGAATGTGCTCGGCCACCACGGGACCGACATCGGGTACTTCGCGCAGCGTCTCCTCCGTTGCGGCGAGCAATTCCTCGAGATCGCCGAAATGGCGCGCCAGTGCTGCCGCGGTGGCTTCACCCACCTCGCGCACGCCGAGCGCATAGATGAACCGCGTCAACGTGGTCGACTTGCTCTTCTCGATCGCGGCGATCACGTTGGCGGCGGATTTCTCGCCCATGCGCGGCAGCGCCGCCAGCGTCTCCGCATCGAGTGTGTACAAGTCGGCAGGCGATTCGACTTGTCCGCCGTCGATGGTCGCCCAAGCCTTCGATGTCCATTGCGAGCCTGGACGCGAAATGCTTGAGCGATTCCTTGCGTTGCGCGGGACAGTCGAGTCCGGCCGAGCAACGGGCAACCACTTCGCCGTCGGCATGATAGATCTCGGCACCACACACCGGACATGCCGACGGCAATGTGATCTCCTGCTCGCCGCGGTGGCCGGGAACTACCTTCACGACTTTCGGGATGACGTCGCCGGCCCGATGAATGAGCACGCGATCGCCAATCTTGAGGTCCAAGCGACGAACCTCGTCCATGTTGTGCAGGGTTGCGTTGCTGACAGTGACACCGCCGACGAACACCGGCGCCAAGCGCGCTACCGGCGTGATTGCCCCGGTACGCCCGACCTGGAATTCCACGCCGAGCAGCGTGGTGGTCGCTTCTTCGGCGGGAAACTTGAATGCGATTGCCCAGCGCGGTCGGCGCGTGACGGTTCCGAGGGCCTGCTGTTGAGCGCGGTCGTCGACCTTGATCACCACGCCGTCGATTTCGTAGCCCAAACCGGCGCGTTCGACGAGCAACGTTTCCGCGTAGTCGAAGCACTGTTCTGCGCCTTCGATGCGTGCCCGGCGCGGATTCACGGGCACACTCCAGCCCGCCAACGCATCGCCAACTTCGGTTTGTGTGCGTGGCTGCCAATCGCCTTCGAGACGACCGACGCCGTAACCGAAGAACGACAGATTGCGCGCTGCGGTCACCTTCGGATCGAGTTGCCGCAAGCTTCCTGCCGCACCATTGCGCGGATTGACCATTGGTTTTTCGCCGCTCGCTGCAGCGGCTGCGTTGAATGCCTCGAAGGCGGCGAGTGGCAGATAGATCTCGCCTCGCACTTCGACGATGCGCGGCACCCGTCTACCCGTTAGCTTGAGGGGCACGGCGCCGATGGTGCGGACGTTGGCGGTGACCAACTCTCCGGTTTGGCCATCGCCGCGTGTGGCGGCCTGCACCAGTAGGCCGTCCTGATAGGTGATGCTGATTGCGACACCGTCCATCTTCGGTTCGCACGCATAGGTCATTGGCGATTCGACTTCGAGCCGCGCACGACAGCGTGCTTCCCAATTGATCAGTTCCTCACGCGTGGTGCATTTGTCGAGCGACAGCATCGGCTCGGCATGCTCGACGGGCGCGAATGCATCGGACGGCGTCGAGCCGACTCGTTGGCTCGGGGAATCGGGTGTGACGAGCTCGGGGTGCTCCGCTTCCAGCGCAAGCAGCCGGTCGAACAAGGCGTCGAAGTCGGCGTCCGAGATCTCGGGATCGTCGAGCACGTGGTAGCGGTAGTTGTGGTGCTCGATCTCGCGGCGCAGGGATTGCAATTGCTTGCGGACGCTAGTGGAGGTCACAGCATGATCGCGGGCAAGCCCGCTCCCACATCACTCGAGTCAATTGCGGGTAAGGATGCTGCGACTGCTGCAGCTGTAATCGCGGGCAAGCCCGCACCCACAAAACCCGCTCCCTCAGCCATGTCAGCAGCGCTGTTTGCGCAAGAACTCCCGGATGCGTTGCCGGCTATGCTCGATGGTCTGCGCCGTCATCACCGACAGCTGCTCGTCTTTCAGATCGCCGCCCAGTGAGACCCCGAAGTCGCGCGCAACGCCCAACATGTCCTCGAACGTGGCCAGTGGATCGCTCGGCCCCGGTAGTCGCATGAACAACGTCACGCCGGGCGTCTCGAGCCGCTCCATTGCCGACAGATCGAAGGTACCCGGCTCGACCGCGCTCGCGACGCTGAACTGGATCGTCTTGGTGCCCGGCAGCAAGCGATGAAAGATGTTCATGTCGCGGAATTCGAGGCCGTTACGTACGAACACGTCCATGAGTTGGGAGCCGTTCATGCGTAGGCCGTCGCGGGCCAGCACGTTGATCACCAGAATCTCGCTCGGCGCGGGCGCGCGATCGGCGGCCGCGTCGGCGAGCGGCATCTGCTCGGGCGGCGGCTCGGTGCGCGGTGGCTTGGACGGAATACGTGGCTTCGGCCGGTCGAGAATGCTGGTGCGCGCCTTGCCGCTCGGTCGCACCGGCTCGCGCCGCTCGGTCCGCAAGGCCGGTTCCGTTGCAACTGCACTCGCCGCGGAATCGGTGAGGGCGAACGCCGCTTGTTCCGGTTCTTTGCGAACACGTGCGCCGCCGTTCGGCAACTCGGCGCGAAACAGTTCGTTCGGATCGATCTCCTCCTTGGGGAGAGTGCGATCGATGTCGATGCGGTAAGGCTCGCGCCGGCTCCGCCATGCCAGCCAGAATCCATGGCCGACGACCGCCGCGAGCAGGAGCCCGCCGCCGATCAGAATCCAATCCTTGATATCCATGTGCGACCTGCCGTCAGACCGCGGCCATTTGTGCCGCCTCTTCCACGTCGACCGAGACCAGGCGCGAGACGCCGGGCTCTTGCATCGTCACGCCCATCAGCTGATCGGCCATCTCCATGGTCAGCTTGTTGTGCGTGATGACGACGAACTGTACGTCCTCTGCCATGTCCCGAATCAGATTCGCAAACCGTACCACGTTCGAGTCGTCGAGCGGGGCATCGACCTCATCGAGCAAACACACGGGGCTCGGGTTGAGTTGAAAAATGGCGAATATCAATGCCACGGCCGTCATGGCCTTCTCGCCGCCCGACAGCAAGTGAATGCTCGTATTGCGCTTACCAGGCGGACGCGCCATCAGCGCGACACCGGTATCGAGCAAGTCCTCGCCGGTGAGCTCGAGATAGGCGTGACCGCCGCCGAACACTTTTGGAAACAGCTCGCCTAGCCGGGCATTCACCGCTTCGAACGTATCCTTGAAGCGAATGCGCGTTTCGCGATCGATCTTGCGTATCGCATTGGTGAGCGTAGTGAGCGCCTCGGTCAAATCTTCGTGCTGCGAATCGAGGTATTCCTTGCGCTCAGCGGCGGCTTTGAATTCCTCGATGGCGGCGAGGTTGATGGCGCCTAAGCGATTGATGCGGTTACCGATGCGTTCCAACGTTTCCATCCAGGTCGCCTCGGTCGCATCCGCCGACAAACGCTCGCGAATCGCGGCGACGGCGAGGCCAGTGGTTTGGATCTGCTCGAGCAAGCCAGTGCGCTTGACGTTCAGGCCCTGTCTTTCGACACGCGCCCCTTCCAGCTCGCTACGAACGCCGTCCACCGCCTCGGCCTTCTCACCGCGAGTCGCTTCGAGGCCACGCAGCGACTCGTCGGCTTCCTCGAGATTCTGTCGCACGTCGGCGAGCTTGCGTTCGACCGCCAGACGATCGGCGAGCTTCGTCTCGAGATCGCGATTCAGATTCGGCAACGGCTCACGACTCTCATCGATACCTGCGGCAATGCTCTCACGCCGCGATTCGAGCTCTTGTGCTTGCTTCAGCAAGCGCGCCTGCGCCGTCTCGGTGGCGGCGAGCGCCGACTTCGCATTCTGCTGCTCGACGTTGAGCGCATGGAACGCATCGCGATCCGCCCGCGCGCGCTGCCTACAGTCGTCGACGGCGCGCAGATTCTGCTCACGCGCACGCGAAAGCTCGG
>QJXZ01000172.1 GCA_003248125.1 Gammaproteobacteria bacterium
GAGGGGATCCTCACTGATCCGGTCTATTCCGGAAAGGCTCTCGCCGGTCTGGCTTCGATGGTGCGCTCCGGCGATCTGCAGCCCCAAGGTGACGCGATCTTCATACACACCGGTGGCACCAGCGTCCTTTCGGCCTACTCGGGAAGGATCTAGCCGATCGGCGGTACCAAAAGTGTGACGGGTGTCATACATCGCGTGGACCATGGCGATGGCAAAATTGTGCGAACGTTGAATCTAGAACTGCCCGAGAAAACGTGAAGCCTCTTGAGAAGACACTGGTCTGGCTCTTTCCGACCCTCCACCTGCAAGGCACTCCTTGGCTGCGCCTGTGGCTCGAACGCGAACGAACTGATTTCGTGCGAATAGCCAGGATTCTTTACCCGCTGATTTCAGTTGCATACCTGTTGCACTTCTTCCTCTTCGATCTTCCGATGAATCTCCAGCCAATCGAGCATTGGAGGTACTTCCGCACGTCAATGTCGGGACTAGCCTTCGCCACATTCCTCTTCTACTGTTCCAACAATTTCATTCAGTCACGTTGGTACAAACTGCCCGCAGCAATCATGGGTGCAGTAATCTGTCACTTCCAGGCACGGGTGCTTGTCTGGTACGAAGAGTCTGTCTATTTCTACGCATTTGCGTTTGTTATCCTAGCAACGATCATGCTCCGAACAGGTGTCGCGATCGGGCTTGCCTATGCAACAACGCTGTTTGCAGTCCAATGGTCGTCCTACATCGAGGTTGAGCTCGATGAGCCACTCTTGTATAGCGCAACGGTGATCTCATCGTTGTTCATTTTGATGGCAAGGTCGACCCAGGCAGCTGAAGTAAAGTACTTCAGTGCAGCCCAGGAAAACGTCGCAAACCAACGAAGGCTCATCGAGCTTAACATTGAGTTCACGAGTCGCCTCCGGGCATTTCTCCCAAGAGAGATTTCTCGACGCCTGTTCGGATATGTTGAGAATCAACATATGACGGTATTGCAGGCCATAGAGGAGGTCCTCCGGCCGCGCCATAAGGACATCGCTTGCCTATTTAGCGACATTAGAGGATTTACGAAGTCGACTCAGGGCACCTCAACGTACGTGGATGAAGGTGTGATCCCCAATGTACGACGGTGCGCACAAGCCATTGAGGATCATGGCGGGATTCCGAGGAAGGTCGGCGATCTGATTTTTGCCTATTTTGATAGCTCGGACTTTCAAACAAACGTGCGTAGGTGTATGGCCGCCGCGGAAGCGCTCGTCGAGGCAAACATTTCATTCAATGAATTAAGTCACGACTCCGTGAAGATCCGTCGGAACGTGCTCGTAGCATCAGGAAGCGCAGTCGTAGGGAATCTCGGCGGGTTCGACTCTTCCATCGAGATCACTGCGCTTGGAAACCCAGTCAATCTTCTCAGCCGCCTAGATGAGCTAGTAAAGAGCCCCTCCGTTCGAAACCGCATCGATCCGCAAGACATCGTTTTGGATGAACGAACGGCGAAGACGCTCCGCGAGATGCCAGACTTCAGCCGCAAACTGACGGAACTATCGCTCACGGAGATAGGCGCGGCGATTCGCGATTTTGAAACAATCCCTAGAATCTGGATCTACAGAGCGGACCGTGTCGACGATCCGGACACCACAAGAAACCGTACGGAAGGAGCCACTCTTGAATCCCTACGCTACGCTCGCGGACAGATACAAGCTCTACGCCCCGGACCCTGAACTCCATGGGTCGTACTACCCGGCAGACATCTACCCCGGAGAATCGATCTATACGACGATACGAAACGCACAGACCGGTGAGTTGCTGGAGGCGAACGCCCGAGCGTGGAGACTTAGTCCGCTAGGCTTGGAGGTTGTCACCAAACGCAGCCGAGAGGGTCTCGTAGGCGTTCCAATTGACGTTGAGATGAGGGTAGGTCGAGAGGCATTCCACGTTACCGGCATCATTGTCGCGTCACATGGCAGCCAGCACGGCGAACCCCTGCTAGGGATTCGACTTGTAGAACTCGATGGTCACGCAACTTACGAGGGTCCCGATCGACGAGACGGAAGTCGATGGTTGTTCGGGGATCAATTCTGTCCCATTTGCGTCGCGGCTAATCCTGCTCGATTCAACGACTTCGTGTACCTCCGCGTCAGGGATGTGAGTTCTCGAGGTATGCGGCTGACAACCAGCTTGAGGAACAAATTCCTTATCCAGGGTATGACGCTCAGATGTCTTGTGAGTCTTCCGCTAGTGGCCCAGCTTTCGCTGAACCTGACAATCAAAAACATCGAACTCGAAAACGATCCGGACAACCCACTTCTCGCAATCGGAGCCTCTTTCGACTCAGCATCCCAGTCGGATCTGCAGCTTTTGGGTCAATACATCGTCCAATTCGGACAAGGTGCACAGCTTGATGAACTGAGAGCGTATGGACTCGTGCCAAAGTCCGTCTCCTCGGCAGTTGAGTTCTCGTTCGCAAGGACTATTCACGAATACGAACAGGTTCTAAGACTGCGACACATCGCATACACACAGGCTGGCAAAGTCGGTACTTCTCTGACGCCCCAAGATATGGGCGAGACCTATGACACTCGATCGCGAATTGTAATTGCCAAGTATCACGGTAAGGTCATCGCATCTGCGGGTCTCGTATTCAATGAATACCACGACAAAATGGAAATCGAAGACAGTACCGTCTGGCCGTCGGGTCTTCCGCGACGCGAAGAGATGGTGGAAGTCATCAGAAACTGTACGCACCCTTCCTACCGCGGCAACGACTTGTTGATGGCGATGTTCAGGTTCATCGCCATCACCGTTCTCCAAGCGGGACGCAAATACGTAGTCATAGGCACCACACCCGACCTCGTGGCTCTCTACAGTCGGATCGGAATGCACGATGTGAACCTTGAATACAATCACGGAAAACTAGGCGGTGCTTTGCATAAGGTAATGCTAGGCGATATCCCCAAAACTATGGCTGGCGTTGGGATCAGCCCCATCTATTGGAATGCCCTATGGGCCGACACGGCAACATACATGCACACGAACGAGCTCGTTTCACCAACGGGGCTGGACTTGATTCGAACGCGTGCGTATGGAATTCTGAGGCCACTCTCTCTTCTGCTCCAAGCGAGAATGCAGCGCACTCGAAGGCATCGCCAGAAGGCATAGAAGGCGGGGTGAACTGGAACGAGTACGCTAAGTGTTACGACCTACTTTGTGATCTGAGCCGAATAGGCAGGCTGAGTCTACCGAGCGACGCAAGCATCCTCGATTTAGGTGGCGGAACGGGCAATTTCCTTTGTCACGGATTGCCGGCGGAGCTTCACCGAGCGAACCTATCTCACCTTGACTTCAATGAAGGCATGCTCGGAGCGGCGAGAGAAAAATACAAAAAGGAGGGACTAAGCGTCGAGTTGCTTCACGCCGACGCTACAAGATACGAGCTGCCGCCTAGTTCGTTCGATTGCATATTGAGCGTCAATTCGTTGTACGCCATGTCTAATCCGGTCAGCGTGCTGCAAAAGGTCTATTCGGCGCTTAGACCAGGCGGTCTTTTGTTTCTTGTGAATCTCGGTAGGATCCAGAATACTCTCGACTGGACGCTGTACTTGGTCGCGACAAACCTGATCCGCCTCGGACCTAGGAGGGTGATCGAGCTGCTCCGAAATGAAGGATCCACAATTGCCAAGGCCAACAGAAGGATTGCGTGCGAACAGAGGCATCATCGGTATTGGAAACACACTACCGCGGAAATCGGAGAGCAACTCACGCGGATAGGGTTTCGTGTTGACGAGCTACGCCCTTGCTACCGCGGCTACTCAGACTTGGCGATTTGTACGAAACCAGGACCAAGCGCACAGTGCCTAGGCTTACAGTCTACGCAACTATTGCTTTCACCTTTACGTTCATATTCGCATCCTCGCTCGGTCTATCGAGACTAAGTTCCTCCGTTGATACCCGGGTGTATTTCTCGCCTTCGAACACCCGATTTCAAGCACTCAAGACTTTCGAGGCGAAGTTTTCTGAGACAAATACACTCGTAATCTTCCTCCGGAAGCCTGAATCCCTGGAGGTAAACGAATTCCTCCAGGTAGTTCGTGAACTCCACGAAGGGTCGCTGACCCTTCCTCGACTCGTCCGATCGGATTCGATCGTGAACTACCCGCTCATTTTCGGCGACGAGACGGGGATCGGCGTCAAGGACTTCATCGACTATGCGTGCGACGAATCGGGATGTCCAAGGTATCTCGAGATACTCGACGAACCAGGCGTAGTTAGCCGCCTCGTGTCTAAGGACGCGACAGTTCTGGCAGTTGCCATGACGTTCGTGGTTCCACTAGCAACGTCCAGCGTGATTTCAGAACTCACAGAATCTGCGCGAGCGCTTGCGGCCACGATCATCAAGCCTCACGGAATTGAATACGCAATCGTGGGTAGCATTTCCCAGATGGAAGCGTTTAGAGAAGCGTCCCGAAAGGAGACATACAAGCTAATTGCATTCGCGCTCCTGTTGGTCGGAACCAGCCTTTCCTTCCTCTATCGCCAGCTGCTAACCCCAGCGACGATCATGGTCATCGGGATGATTGGTGCAACGGCCAGCGTAGCCTCACTGGGGATTGCCGGCGTTCCCCTCAATACCTCCACTACCGCCTCACCAATCATCGCGATGCTGTTAGTTGTGGCAACTGCGACTCACGTGTTCGCGTCATTCCACCGAAGTTCCGCAGTCAGCCCTGCAGACGAGTCCATGCGAAGCGCCCTACGAGAGAATCGCGCTCCGATTATTCTGACCACATTAACATCGTGCGCCGGTTTGGCTTCCCTAAACTACGCGGACGCGCCACCACTCGCGCAACTCGGAAATTCCGTCGTGGCGGGAACGATAGTGGGAGTCGTCGCGCTCTATGTCTTCGCTCCACTTGCGGCGAGGTTGCTTCCACGCAAAATGCATAGAGAGATCGTCGGTTGGGCAATCGATATCGGAGACAGAAAGAACTCACAAATTGCCCTCGTTCTCGCATTTGCTTCTGTCATTGCTGCGATGGGCGTCTCAAGGATCAACATTGATGAAGATTTCGTTGAGTATTTTTCAGACGCCTACGAGTTTAGAAGGGGAGCGGACTTCGCCGCCCGCTATATGGCTGGACCAAAGTCTCTGCAGATTGCCGTCAATACGAACCGCAATGGCGGAATCGAGTCTCAGGAGGCGATTCAGTTCTTGCACACGTTCGAGACTTGGCTGCGGGGCTTGAAGCCGGCCGCGAGTGTCTGGGGAATCGCAGACCCACTTTTCCGACTAAAGAACACGCTGACTTCTCGACAAGAGAGCTTCGACGACGAACTGGTCGCTCAATCCCTGCTGACATACGAGCTGTCACTTGGCGAAGGACAGGACCTTCGCGAATATCTAAGCAGCGACCGCGCCTCGACGCGCGTCTCGGTGCTGCTTGGACCAAGCAGTTCAACGACAATCATGGAACTGGACGCGGTGATCAGACAGTGGTTTCTTGAGGAAGCCCCATGCGGATACTCAGTTTCCGTTTCTGGAATCAATGTTCCGATTGCGTACATGGCAGTCGAGAATATCGGCTCCCTCGTCAAAGCTGTATCCCTTACAGTGGTGGGCATGACAATTGCCCTCGGGATCTTCTTCCGCTCATTTCCGATTTCGATGATCTCTCTTGTGGCAATTGGTTTACCAATCCTTATGGGCTTTGGGATCTGGGGTTGGTTCATTGGTGACATTGGGCTCGCGGCATCAGTCGTACTCGCTATCACGATAGGAATCGTGATTGACGACGCAATTCACCTTACATACCGATTTTCCCAGGCGACGAGGAGCGGTATGAGCACAAAAGCAGCAAGGCGCTACGCGCTATCAAATGCCGGAGTTGCAATCACACAAACATCCATTGCGCTAAGCCTGGGCTTTCTTGTGCTCACCTTCTCTGGATTTCGGGTCAACGAGGTCTTGGGAATGTGCACAGCAGGCGTTCTTATCTGCGCGTGGATCTTCGACTTCTTCCTTCTTCCCTCGGCCCTCGCAATTGCATCCCGCTTCTCGGAGGCACCACGTGCCGCCCTCTAGCACTACTTCGTATGCAGTCTATAGACCTCACCATCACGCACCACGTGCCCCGCCGTTGGGGCGGCGAAATGAGTGCCAATGATTAGAACCGGCCGGTCAGCATATCGCGACAAGAACCCCAAGCGCGTCTCCGCACTCTGGGCTTGATCCACGTCGGCAAGGGAACTCCAATCGGGGTGAGCGATCTGGCACGGATGGTGGATCATGTCGCCGGTGATCACCGCCTCCTCGCCACGGGAAGTGATATGCACACTCACATGACCTGGAGTATGTCCCGGCGTCGCTTCTAGGCGCACTTCCGGCGTGACAAGATGATCCTCTGGCACTAGATCGGCCAGTCCGGCGTCGAAAATTGGCTGCACTGAGTCCTCGACCACCGGGCCATACGTTTGCGGTTCGCTGCGCCAGTGATCCCATTCCGCCCGTGCGAAGAGATAGCGGGCACTCCCGAAAGTGGGGATCCAACGACCATTCACAAGGCGTGTGTTCCAACCAACGTGATCGACATGCATGTGTGTACACAGCACTGTGTCTATCGAGTCCGCCGGGTAGCCGGCCGATTCTAGGTCCGAAAGGAATCGAGTCTGCATGCCATTCCACTTTGGATACGTCCGAGTCTTGTCGTTGCCAATGCACGTGTCGACGATGATCCGCCGGTCTTCCGATTCGACCACGAACGAATGGATGCTAAGCACCATTCTTCCTTGCTCATCGATGAACGGTGCGAGCCACGGCAGCTGTCGCAGACGATCCGGTGTCGCCTGAGGTAGAAGGTGAGGGCCGAGTGAGGCCGTTGTCAGCTCTACGAACTGCGAGATCCTGACGTTTCCGATCTGCCATACGAGCATTGTGTCCTCCAGCAAGCGTCCTTTTCAGCATCGTAGATCCCAGCTCGGCTATGAACCAGTGTCGATTTGACCATCTAGCCGCTTCTCGTCGAAGATCTGCCAAAGGGCCCAAGATGAACGGGAAAAGAGGGGGACGAATGCAATTCCGCGATGTCGAGGTCGTTCTAGACGGTCACGTTGCGACCGCCGAAATCCAGCGGCCACCGAATAACTTTTTCGATGTGGAGCTGATCAATTCCCTCGCCGATGCATTCGAGTCGCTCGATGCGAATCCGAGTTGCAGGGCGATCGTGCTATGCGCACAGGGCAAGCACTTTTGCGCAGGCGCGAACTTCGGCGACTCTCGACAGCAAGCCGAGCGTGCGGAGCGGCGCGCCGACTCGGGCAATCCTCTCTATACAGCGGCAGTTAGGCTATTTCGCACCAAAAAGCCGATCATCGCGGCGGTTCAAGGTGCAGCAGTCGGCGGTGGTTTCGGGCTTGCGGTAATGCCCGACTTCCGTGTCGTTTCTCCTGAAGCACGTTTTACGGCCAACTTCGTAAAGCTCGGATTTCATCCTGGGTTCGGCCTTTCTTACACTCTCCCACGATTGATCGGTCAGCAGCGTGCGAATCTCATGTTCATGACGGGCCGCAGAGTGGATGGAGAGACTGCATTCGACTGGGGTCTGGCCGATGTCCTTACAGATGCATCCACGTTGCGTGCCGAAGCAAACAAACTCGCATCCGAAATTGCTGAGAATGCCCCTCTCGCCGTGATGTCGGTGAGAGCGACGCTACGTGCCGGGCTGGCCGACGCAGTAAAGGCGATGACTGATCACGAATTCGTCGAGCAGCATCGCTTGCAGCAGACCGAAGATCACCGCGAAGGGGTTCGAGCCGTTGCGGAGCGCCGGCCTGGGAATTTCAGAGGTCGATGAGTTGCTACTGTAGCTGATTGCGCGAAGGTCCGACCAGGCAAGGTAAGGTCAATCGACTCGCTGCGCCTTACGCGCATCCAGCACTGATCGAATTCTGTCATGCTCGGCCCGGTCGAGCTTGAAACTAGAGAAGAGAAACGCACCGATCGAATAGCACACCAGCGGAAATATGCCATAGAGCGATACCATGGCGACCTGGGTCAACATCGTCTGCTCTTTGTTCGGCACGAATCCCGCAAGCTGCAGCGTAAAACCTGTCATCAAAAGCATGACACCGGAAGCACTCTTGTACACGAAATTCCAGGCAGCGAAGTACGAGCCTTCCTTTCTATCTCCGGTCGCGTACTCGTCGTAGTCGATAACGTCGCCTTGCACCGACGGGCCAATCGTGCCGCCGCAACCGGCAGCAAGACCAGCAAACATCGCAGCAACGAAAATCGTGATCACAGCTGCATTTTCATTGAGAAAAGGCAGCGAGAACATGACACCAAACGAAGCGCCGGTGAGCAGCATGGAGAAAATCCAAAGCCGGACCTTGCCCAGTCTGCGGGATAGCGGCAACCAAATTGGCACCGAGACCGTCGACGGAATCATATAGGCGAGGATGATCAGAGGCGCGAGATCGATCCTACCGACCACGTACTGTGCTACGTAGAGCGTCAATGCCCCAATCGCAGCCGATCCGACGTTCTCGATGAACGTCACGATGATCAACAGTCGTGCATGGGGGTTGTGCCAAACATCGCGGAACGCGTGAAAAGGATTCTCGTTCACACGACCCTGCGAATTGGGGCGCTCGCGCAACCGCCACACGGCGACTGCTATGAGTATCGCCGTGATGCAGGCCGCAAACACCGCGATGCTCGACGCTGTCGACCGGGCAACCTCGGCGCCCTCCTTCTCCGCACCAATGAAGATCTGCATACTCACGAGCGCGACGATCGAGCCGCCCGTGAACGCGGCGTGCCGCAATCCGAACAATCGCGATCGCTCGTGATAGTCCGAAGTCAGCTCCGCGCCTAGCGAGAGATGAGGTATGTTGAAGAGTGTCATCGCCGAGTAGAACCCGATGACACCGATCGCCACCCAGATCGCCAGACCCGAACCATGAAGTCCTTCGGGTGGCGAGAACAACATTGCGAACGTGCCGGCGAGCGGTACTACGCTAGCGGCCATCCAGAGTCGGCGCCTTCCGAGTCGGTGCTGTGTTCGATCACTGAGGTACCCAACCACCGGATCGGAAATCGCGTCCCATACTCGAGAGACGCTGAAAATGACGCCCATGACCGCCGGCGCGATCAGTAAGACGTCCGTCGCGAACTTCATGACGTAGAGCGACAGGAGCAAGAACATATAGCCGGCACCGAGCCCGGGCGCGCCGTACGCGACCACCGTACTCCAACGGACACGGTCGGTTGGCATTAGACGGACAGCTGCACCGTTACCTTTGGGTGCGTCAGGCATTCCTGATCGTCAGGCCACCGTCTACGGGCAGAGCGACGCCGGTGATGAAACTCGATGCCGGGAGCGCGAGCGAGAGTGTGCCGTGCGCCACTTCCTCCGGATCTGCATATCGTTTAAGCGCGACACGACGCCGCGCGAACTCTTGCTTGGCGTCTTCCGGAATTCCCGCCGTCATACCCGTGCGGATGGGGCCCGGGCAAATGCAATTCACAGTGATACCCTCAGCACCCAGCTCGACGGCAAGCGAACGAGTCAAGCCGATAACGGCATGTTTCGCCGCGGTATAGGGAGACCCATACTTCGTCGCGCCCAAGCCCTCGGTAGATGCGATGTTCACGATACGGCCGGCGTCGGACTTCCGCAGCCATGGGAGCGCGGCACGAATCGTCCTAGTGTGCGCCGTGATCAACACGTCGAGCGACTTCTGCCACGCACGCTCATAGTCATCGCTATCGATGGCAACAGGAATCGAGATGCCCGCGTTGTTCACCAAGATGTCGATTGCTCCAAAGTGTGTGCCGATCTCGCCGATGACGCGCTCGATGGCGCTTCTGTCTGCTAGATCCACAGTCCATGCCCGCGCCTCGCAGCCGGCCGCCTCTATCTCTTCGACCACTGCATTCAATGGTTCGGCGTTGACATCGAGTGCGGCCACGCGCGCCCCTTCGTCAGCGAACAGCTGTGCAGTGGCCTTCCCCATGCCGCTCGCCGCGCCGGTAATGATCGCGATCCGCCCCTTGATGCTGCGCGACAGCTTACTGATTCTGGTCATTTGAGGATCCTCAATCCTGTTCGACTTCGCCCGCCACTGCCGGGTCGTCAGGAAACAACATCCGCGAGAAAACGTCATAGTTCGGGCCCCGACGAAGATGGTGTCCGCCGTCGACCGAGAGATTCACGCCAGTGATCCAGCTCGACTCCGGGCCGCATAGAAAGCGAACCGCTGACGCGATGTCGTCGACCGTGCCAGCCCGACCGAGCGGCATACACGCCAAATAGTCGGCATAAACCTCCTCGGTCGCGAACAGCCCAGCCGCAATCTCCGTGTCGACCAAACCTGGCAGTACGCTGTTCACGCGAATACCCACGGCGCCGAGCTCGTCCGCGGCATTTTGAACCAGGTTGTCGATTGCAGCCTTGCTGGCGCAGTACGCGCTCATGAATCGGTGTGTGCGGGCACCGGCAATCGACGAAACAGCGCACATGGCACCACCACCGGCCGCCGCAATTGCGCGGCCGGCATGTTTGAAAGTGTTCACTGTGCCGCGAAGATTGGTTCGGAGCACAGCATCCCACTGCTCGAGGTTCATGCTCATGAGGGGCGCTATGGTGCCAGCACCGGCGTTCGCAACCGCGATGGTCAGTGGAGCGTCTCGGGTGGCCTCCGCGATGCCGGCTGCTACCGCCACTTCATCACCGACATCGCCTGCGAACGTGCGTACTTCCGCAGATTTTGACTTCACTTCTGCGACGAGCGCCGCCGCGCGCGCGAGTTTCTCCGCGTTTCTGCCGAACAGCGTCACATTCGCACCGTCTCGCGCCAACGCCTGCGCGGACGCAAGCCCAATCCCGCTACCGCCGCCGGTGACGAAGGCATTTTGGTCTCGAAGATTCATACCACCGTCCTTCCCATGCACCGACTCTAAGTGACCCGCTTTGGCCATTGCAATGCTCACGCGGCTACCGAAAACTTGACGCCGAGGTTCGACCGACAAATTTGGAGTTGATCGTGACGCTCGCACGCAAACTCGAGGCCTACCTGCGCCGGCAATGGCCAGCGCTCAGCGGTTTCACCATCGAGGAGCTGCATCAGATCCCCGGCGGCGCATCCCGTGAAACCTATCGGTTCGTTGCACGATACACGGAAGCGGGTGCGGACCGGCGCAAGGGATACATCTTCCGTCGCGACCCGAGCTCGAGCCTGATCGATACTGAACGGAGCCACGAATTTCGAACATACCAGGCGGTTTTCGGTACTTCGGTGCCGGTGCCCGAACCATTGATCCTCGAGAACGCCCCCGGTGATCTCGAGCGACCATTCTCCGTCATGGCGGAAGTGCCGGACTGCCAGAGCGCAACTGCGAACTTCGCCGTGCCACCCTACAGCGAGATGCGGCGCCAAATCGGCGAACAGAAATGGAGCATTCTCGGCCGTCTCTCGGCCATCAGCCCGGCCGAACTCGGTGTAGACAGCTTCATGACAGTCGTCGAACCGGCAGATTGCGCGCGTCACGAACTCGACTACTGGGCGGGTGTCATCGAACAAGACGCACTCCACCCCCAACCTATCGCCATGGCGGCCATACGCGAACTACGGCGGCGCTATCCGCCGCCCGCACAACGCCTCTGCCTCGTCCATGGGGACTATCGTTCCGGCAACTTTCTCTACGACGAGCATGGGGATATCAAAGCAGTGCTCGACTGGGAGATGGCGCACATCGGTGATCCACTGGAGGATCTCGCCTGGTCGCTCGACCCACTCTGGCCATGGCCCGACAAGACGCTCGCCGGTGGACTAATGCCACGGCACGAGGCGATCACCATCTGGGAGCGCGCGAGCGGGCTACGCGTGGATCGCGAGGCTTTCCGCTGGTGGCAGATCTTTGCTTCGTTGAAGGCACTTGCGATCTGGATCTCTTCCAGCGAGGACTTCGCCAACGGCCAGACCAAAGAACCAATTCTCGCAGTCGCGGGGTGGCTCATGACGGATCGGCAAAACCGGATACTTGTCGATCGACTCTCGCCGGTGAGTCGGCACCGATATGCGGAGGCGTTGTGATTCCAAAGGCGAAGACAGCGCTGCAAGACCTCGCCGGCAAGCTGATGATCGGCATCGCGGCCGAAACCAAGACCACCTATGCCGCGAGCAGCGTCGGCATGATCGGCATGCTACTGCAATGCCTGGCGAAGGAACTGGAGCGCGGCGTAGATACGCGCGTGTGCGATATCGAGGAGACCCGGGTGCTGCTCACGAATGCAACGTCAAATCTGCCGCAACGGCTCGCGATCGAGGTCGATAGGTTTCTGCAAACAAAGCCGGCAAGTCTGCTCCTGTCGGACGTGACGGCACTGCACGCACGCGCCTTAGAGCTCGTCACGCGGTTACACGAGCATGCAGAGGCCGCTGGTAATGAATCCCTCAATCGCGAAATCTGGTCCCTCTTGGAACGAATGGCAGATCGACACGCACTGGACTTCTAGCGCAGGCGATAACTCGGGTCATCCGGCCATCGCAACCCGCGCGTCTTCAGTCCCGAGTAAAGACCGCCTTCCCAACGCGCAGTCGAAGGGCCGTTCTGATTCCAATCCATGACATACACCCGCGCGGCGATTCGCCACTCGCCATCACGACGTTCGAAGCGATCGACGTAGCGACCGCCAACCACCATCTCCTGGTCGCCATTCTCGCCAGCAACCAGATGGTAGGCCACGCAATAGGTTTCGACGTTGGCGCAGGTGCCGTCGAGATCGATCGTGACGTTGCTGATCTGATGCATCGTCTGCTTCATCTGCTTGAGTGCTGGAACGACGTACTCCGCGAATTGCCAAGCGTTGCCATTGAACGTACCGTGGTCGTCGGTCGCTTCAGGCCAATAGACCGACTTCAGTAGCGTCATGTCGCAGCGATCGATACCGCGGCAGTAGCGCGCCAGAACCTCGCGTATGGCCTCGCGGTCTGCGAGCGTCTGTATGTCGGCGGCGACTTTCATGGCGATTCCTTGTCTTTTCGAGTTCGGTACGTAAACTATGCGCCTCTTTGCGCCTGGGTCGTTAGCTCAGCTGGTAGAGCAGCGGACTTTTAATCCGTTGGTCCAGGGTTCGAATCCCTGACGACCCACCATCAGATCAACTACTTAGCAAAGCGGCGCCGCGTGGGTCTATCGCCAGTACCTCCGCGAGACGAAGTTACTCGACGTCGAGGCGGCCGCTCGCGAGGCTCATCGAGGTTTGTGGAGTCTACCGGAGGGACAACGCATTCCACCGTGGAAATGGCGGCGCAACGGAGGCAAGCCCCCTGTCTCCGAAGGCGACGGCTGTGACATCAAGAGGAACATCAACAACAAAGGCGTCCGCATCTACCACGTGCCGGGGCAACGCTACTACCAAGCTACTCAGATCAACACATCAAAGGGCGAACGCTGGTTCTGCACGGAAGACGAGGCGCGTGCAGCGGGATGGCGGCGCGCTCGAACACCTTAGAAACTGATGGCACTTTGCCAGCATTGCCTCATCTGACCACTCCCGTTCAAGAATGTCTGGCAACGAATCGAGAACCGCGCCATGCGCGCTGCCTCAAACGGACTGTCGCCGTCGGTAATGTTTCGGGTTAGATTCCTCCCAACTGTTTATCGGAGGGGCTAATGGACTTCATGACAACAGCCGAACTGTTGGGCAACGTTGGGGAGTTCTTCGGTGCAATTGCCGTTGTGATTACGCTCGTCTACCTGGCGGGACAGCTTCGTCAAAACACCACTGCGTTGCGATCGGCGAGTTATGAACACTGGAATCAGGTATCAAGCTCGTTCACCGAGTTCTATGCGCGTTTTGCAGATAGCCTTACCGAGATGGAACGTCATTCCAGCCTCGACCAACTCTCACCGCAGGAGCAGAAACTGCTCCTCGCACTGGCCGTGAGGTGTCTCGATCAGGCGCAAACCGCGTTTCTTCAGCACAGAGCGGGCACACTGGATGACGACGTGTTCGAGTCTAGAATTCTTTCCTACATGAGCTTCGTTGCGCGTAACCCGTTGCTCGGGCAGCACTGGAAAAGCATATCGCGAAATTATCCAATCACTGCATTTCGAGACTACATCGAAGAACGCTTACCAGAACTAAGGTCGGTCGTGTCGTAGCGCGCGCGTACGCCACACACGGACCGCTGTTCGCCGCGTCCTTCGTTGATGGCCTGACCTGCAACGCCAGGTAGGCCAACGTCACAACCACCGCTGCTGCTCCTATGATTTCCCCGACTGCGCCTATCGCGTCCCAGTTCATCGCATCCCCTCCGGTGTGGATGGGCAGAGCGTAGAACCGAATGCGACATCAGGGAACGATCAGGCAGCCTTTGCCAGCACGCTGTCCATGTAACGTATGGCGTCCGGATGCGCTTTCGGCCCGTCCCTCAGGTATTGGTAGTACATGCCGGCTATTCCTGACCGACCGTAGCGATTAATGACGGAGATTTCGAACTGCATACGCTCGATGCCGCGCAGATCGTCGATGTTCGAGATGATCTGTACCGTATAGTCCCACCACGCAGATTGGTACTGGAACGCGACGGTCGCTTCCTCCTTCGTGAGACCTGCCCGTTCGATCAGCATCGCAACAAACGGACTTGGGGCGACGCCCAGCGCTGCATTGCCCTTCAGCATGGCTTGGCTGACCCGTTCGTCGGTTCCAAACAAAAATAGCTCGCGGACTGCCTCGCCCCGGCCTTGACTAAGCGCGCGCTGCCCTTCGCGCCTCGCATGTCCGACTTGCACCGCCAAGTAGACCAGCGTCACGACCACAGCAACCGCGCCCATAGTCTCCCCAATCGCCCCCAATGCTTCCCAGTTCATCGCATCCCCTCCGGTGTGGATGGACGAAGCGTAGAACCGAATGCGACATCAGGGAATGGTCAGGCAGCCTCTGCCAGCACGCTGTCGATGTAGCGCACGGCGTCCGTTTGCATATCAAGCCCCTCGCAGCCGATGCGGCCGCATCGATCGTCAGCCGTCGACTTCATGTTACGTGCCTGCGCGCTGAATCCGCCCAGTCTGCCATGCGAGAAGCTTCCATCGGCCCTCTTCGCAGCGGTCAACCTCTAGAAATCGATTCGACCCATCGATGCGATGGCCATTGAATTCAAAGATTAAATCCATCCTGCCAGTAAGAATGGCCAACTCTCCCTCAATGCGAACGGCCTCTTCCGTTCGGTTGAACTCAAGCCATCGCATCCGACCACTTCGGAACGAGTCAATAAATTGACTCCTGGTCTGCACCGTGCCATTTGAGTGTGCATAGTGCGCGTCCTCGCAAATCATCTCGCGAAGTTCGTCGTAACGCCCCTCGACGATTGCCTTATACCGCTCAATCTGCTGGTCTAGCGGGCTCATCTCAGCGCACATAATGGGTATTGGACAGAAGGCTTCCGTTTATCTCGGCCACTCACGTCTCCCAACGGGCCTCGACGTTCGACAGCAGGCTACCACGGCCAGCAGATTCCTCCGGCGGAGGGCCGGAGTTGGCCGAAAGCGGACGTCCGCGAACGCGCGGATGAACGTCCGCTTCTGCGTAGATGATGGCAACTTGCCAGCATTGCCTCATCGGATTGATGGAGGCACATTCCGACATGCGCGCTCGCCTGGGTGCGGGGAACCACCGACGGCTGCGGATCGGTTGGGACAGAGCCAGAGCAGCGACCACGCCTCCTGGTCGGAAGACCAGGCGGTGGAACGAATGAATCTGGCATGATTCGCGTGAGCTACACCGCAAAGGACTTCAGATAGACAGTTTGGCTAATTCGTATCTTTCCTCCGCGTCGCGAAGAAAGTGAGCGGTCGGTAGTTCATCTACGCATAGACTGAGCGATTCACCCTTTCGCGTAATGCAGGATTCCAATTCTGCAAGCGCCTCAATATGCGCCCCTAGCGATTGACATATCTCAGCTATGAGCAGGGTGCCGTACCAAGTGTTTACCTTTTCGCGCTGCTCCCTAGCGAGATCCAATGCATCTACGCCATTGCCCGCAAGCATCAACATGCGGGACAAAAGCATCTCAGCGTGGAGCCGATCCAGAGCCGATATCGATCTCTTGAGCTGCTGCACAATCACTTGAGCTTCGTCCAGCCTACTCGCGCGCAGGAGCGAGTCCGCGAGAATGAACAACGTATGCGTATCAGCAGACGCCAGCGTGTCTTCAAACGCGTGCCGGGAAGTTGTCTTTCCGCACCGTGCTGCCAGCCCGATCAAAGTTGCAACAAATCTGGCCCCAAAATTCGAGTCACGAACAAGATGTCTGTTGGCTTCCAGACGCGTGACAGCGGGCTCGAGGTCACCGCGATACGCATCAAGATCTGCGAGTCCAATCACGCTCACCAAATGCGCATCCGCTCCGAAACTGCCTATCCGTTGGTAAACGGAAATCGCCTGCTCGAAATCACCGAGAGCGACATAGTCTAGCGCCAGCACAACGTAGGGTTGAAACGCGAACGTTGTGCCATTTGACAACATTGCTTCAAGCACGTCCGACGACGCCTTGAATTGATTGTTGTACATGAGAAACATTCCGTGGTTCAGCCTGTTCATGGTGTGGTTTGGGTAAATCTTCTGCGCTTGATCACTAAGATTTACGGCTTGGTTGAACTGACGCAGGCTAGCGTAGTCATTCGGGAGGTTGGCCAACGCCATCGGGTCGTAAGGGAAGATGCGAAGGAGTGCGTTCAGCTCCCGAATCGCCTGGTCGCTGTCATGCGTTAGGCTGCAATAAATCGCCTTAGCACGATGCCGTTCGCGGATATCCATGCGCTCAATGCGACGAAAGGCTGCCTGGAAGTGAGACATGGCTTTATGACGATCACCCCTTAGGTTGTGTGATACAGCCAACCCAACGTGGGACATTGCATATTCTGGGTCGTGCGATAGAGCTCTCATGAATTCGTGAATGGCTTGTTCTCCTCTACCGGCACGCTGCAACCGCACACCGTTCGCGTGCGCGGCTGCCGCTGGGAGCGACTCGGTGCTAATCACCTCCTCGTCAACAGCTTCAATGTCATCAGCGCCAAACGCGCGCACCATTAGACTCGTCACCGCACGCACCGCGCCTCGCGCAATCTCGGTCACGACCAAGTCAATAGGACCAAACTCAGAGATCACGGTATCGGACTGAACATCCATCAAAGTCAGTTTCAGCGTAGCGCTGTGTTCACCGCGCAATAGATGAGAACGCAGTACGAACCGGACATCTTCCTGCACGGCCCAGTCTCGTATGCGACCAGCCGCAAGACGTTCTATGTCAAACCCTTCACCCGACAAGATCGATGAGCGTTCGTGCAGAACGATGCGCGGCAGCTTGCTTAAGCCAACCTCAATGAGCTGTTCCACGGCACCGCGTTCGAGCGGAGTCTCATCATCATTACCGAGATCAACGTCTGCATTGGCAACAACAATAGTTATGCCGCCATCGACCGCCACGCCACGCTCGGCCGAAACATCCATGACCTGGCGTCCAACGCTTGACACCAAAGCGCGGAGGATTGCATTTCGCCTAGCTGACGTTGGCAACTTCGTTGCGTCAATGCCCTGCAGTCCGCCCAACGAGAGCTGCATTCCCGGTGCCATCGGTTGAAAATCAAGCGCGACGAGAACGATTGGCTTCCCCAAATCAACACCAAAGCTGATCTCATTGCGACAGTGGACGGATTGGCTGGAAGATACCGATCTATAAAATAGAATGCCGTCGGCGCGCCCAAGCACTTCTGCCAGTTCATCACGCCAGACACTTCCAACGGCGATGCCTTCGTCATACCACAAACGCACGCCTTGGCTGATCAGCCAGGCGATATCGCCGTGAACTAGAGAATCCTCATGTGAGTAGCACACGAACGCGTAGGGTTCATCGCCGCAGTACGCTGGGCTTGGTTGATCCATCTGCCCCTCCTCACAGGACCAACACTAGATAGGAGTCACCTGTAGATGGCATCGTGCGACGAAACAATGTTGTTCGTCCATGTCGCCGAGGACCTACACCTTCACTGCTTGCAGCCGCCGATACAAGGTGGACGGATCGACCTTCAGCAAGCGTGCTACCTCGTTCCTCGACTTCCCTTGGTCGATTAGATCCTTAGCGTGCTCGACCTGAACTCGATCGAGCTTCCGAGGTCGCCACAAGTGCTGTCCGCGCTTCTCGGCTGCCTTCATGCCCGCCTTTGTACGCTCCACGATGAGGTCGCGCTCGAACTCGGCTAATGCACCCATGACACGGAAGAACAACTTGCCGCCCGGTGAGGTCGTGTCGATGTTCTCCGAGATGTTGACGAATCCGATTCCCCGCTCCTTCAGGTCCGAGACCAGTTCGATCAGATGGCCAAGAGACCGGCCGAGCCGATCCAGCTTCCAAACCACGAGCGAATCGCCTTGGGAGAGCGCCGCCAAGGCTTGCTTAAGCTTGGGTCGGTCTCTCTGGGACCCCGATACCCCCTGGTCCCGAAACACCTGCTCGCAGCCCGCTGCATCGAGCGCCCGAAGCTGCAAATCGAGGTTTTGATCCTGGGTGGAGACCCGAGCGTAGCGCACGTTCATAAGTCACTACCCTTTTGCACGATGCAACCATTTGATTCCTAACGGGTTGCGATGTCATACCGCGGGGAGAATCTGTCAACGGGAGTATTGCTCGACGGTTCTTGCTGATCGAGATGACCACGAAGACGACCAGTCCGAAAGCGAGAAGCTAAATAAACGGCTCGCCAATCAGTTTCTCGAACGTCACGTACTTTTGGCACCCTGAGGATTTACCCAGATCGGGGATGACCAGGCACGCTCCTGAATGACCACGGGAAGATCATCTCGTGGTGCCACACCCGCGCGAAGTGCATCCCAGGTCGACCACCGACAGGTTGGGTTTTCCAGGACACGAGCGTAGTAGAAGGCGGACTGTCTTTCGTCATACTCCGGATCGTGCCAAAGTGCCTTCAGCTCTGCGGCACCGCGGTCGGCTGAAATAGAGCAATCGGACAGATTGACTTTGGCACCATTGTCCGGACAGCGATGGCTTGCTGCTTCGACCGTCAATCCGTCCGAACAAGCTACATCGAACACTCGCTCGTGCGTTTCACCATCCTCAAGCCAGCCCTTGATGATCTGCAAACGCTGCAGGGGCGCCGATCGCACATCACGCGCGGCCCAGATCACGAACGAAGGCACCTCTTCTGCCCTCGACATCAGGTCTCCCCCCATCGACACACCCTGGCTATACGCGCGGGCGATGCCATTCGCTGTTTCCAGCATCGTGCTGTCGAGGCCATGTCCCGCAAAAAAGCGTACTCGTATCCGCGGGCCCGAGGTTGCGAACGTTTCCTTACGACGGAAGGCGTCATAAATGGATTCCCGCGTGTTCTCCTCAGCCCACACCGCCGCCAGGCCCGATGCGCCATAGACCGACGTGTTGCGGGACAGATAGCGCCTGCCATCCGACGCCACATAGAACGACGACGCATCTGCATCGCTCAAACCGAGGGTTTTCCGGTCGTCGTCGCTGATCGGCACTGAACCACGAAGGGCGGCAGTCGAGTCGAGAAGACCCAGCTTCGCGAAGAAATTCGATTCATCGTAAGAGCCCGCACCGGTATGCGTGTCGGAAGATCCGATAAAGCCATAGTGGAACGGATTACCCACCCCTTCCGCTTCCAGCAGCAATCCCTTTTTCATCGCATCACGAACATACCCACCTGCGGTCTCGGCAATTCTCAATCTGCCGCCGCCAGCTACGTACGGGTCGATCTCGAATCCAGCCCACTCATCGTTCATCGACAGAGCCGGGTGCGTTTCCGAGGTGCCTTTAACTTGCGTGATTTCAACCAGCGGTTCATTACGCGTGCGCTTTTCGTTGTGGGCCAATGTCATCGGGTCGCCTGCCCAGGTCGCCAGTTCGAACATCTGTCCATTGGATTTGTTGGAATTGTGCGGGATCGCCAGGCTCTCAACGCCCTTTCCTCTCAGGTCGTCCATCCAGTTCCACAAGTCCTCTGGATCCTGTGACATGACTCGATTGAACGGTACTGCCGGCATGTTCGCGGTGCCGCGAAACACGACATTCCGGTGCATGCTGCCGCCATCCGCTTTGTTCGGTGAGAACTCGTAGGCGGCGAAGGTCGTGAACTTTCCAGGCACGTAATGGCGGTCGGCAGCACGCACCTCATCCGACCAGGTTGTGCGCATGATTTTGTCCACCTGCGCTCGAAGAGACTCAGAGACGGTCATGGCATCTGTAACCCGCCGTATGAAAGAACGGAAATCTCGCGTGGGAATGCTTTCCAGATTGAGGTTCTCCGAGGCATTCATGTTGTGGATCTCTTTCATGACCGGGAATTTGGAGATTTCCGTCGATGGATCGGCGCCGGCCCGAACCACCCCGAGATAGAGGCCATGATCAGTCACCGCACAAAAATCCAGCGGCTGGTCGAGTTTCACATCAAATCCACCGGGGTGTCTGATGGCCTCGCCTTTGGCGTATCGATAGGCGTCGTCAGGGGTCGCCAGCGTGCCGAACTGAAAGGCATCCAGCGAGTAGGTCGTGTGGACATGCAGGTCGCCAAAATAGGCATAGCGTCCCCCCACCGCCACGGACACCTCAGAGACCGGTCGCGTCGGTGGTTGTGTGCGCACTCTCGACTCGGAGGCCATTTGCCTACCGGCAACTCGGTCGCCGTTAAAACAGCCGAAGACAGTTGCCGCCAGCGCAGCAATCAGGGTTGAACCCAACAGCGCTTTAAAGGTCTTCATCGGATTCCCCCTTCGGCTAGACAATCTGCAAACGAGTTGGCAACGCGCTCACTCGAAAATCTTGACTTCGGTTCCGCCAACAGGAAGCTCAAGCGTCATGTCGTCCTCCGCCCGCATCCGCTTCCAACCCTAATCGGGTTATCGGTGATCGATAGCTCTAAAGAAGTCGGAGTCCTTAAAGTCCGGGTAGTTATTGAACCAACGCTCGACGGGTTGGCGCATGTTCGGCCATCGTCTCAACGCTACCTCTACGTCACTAACGGCCCCAGCAAACAGGGCATCGTCAATCAGACCCTGATTGAAGGCCAGTTGGGCGGTTAACCAGGCGTTGCAGTACATATCGACATACGAATACAGCTGCTCAGCTTCCTCGACCGAAAGCTCATCCTTCTTGAGCAAGACCGTCCTGATTGTTGCATCCGTCGCGTACAGCTGGTTGCAAGCGTTGAACTGGGCCATAATTTCTCGTGTTGTTTCAAAGCGCGCCAACTTATTCGTCTGCCTTATTTGAGCAGCCAAGTAGAGTAGCGTCAGAAAAACGGCAACCGCACCCAGGATCTCGCCAACCGCCCCCGCTGCATTCCAGTCCATCACTCACCTCGTGCTCCCCACGCGAGGATGGTAGCGCAGTCGACGACCGCCAAGAGTGTCGCGGCCGGTTGCGCGCTCGCATGGGTGCGGGGCAATCAGCGGACTATCTCTACCAGGCGCGACTACTGGATCGCGACTTGTGGGAAGCCGAAATGAATCGTGCGGCGGGAGTTCTGGCTATGCCAGGTGTGCGCGCATGGTGGGACGCTGGAGGCAAGACGCAGATTGCGCCGCGGTTCGCCGAGTTCTTGGAGTCACTTCAAACGAAGATAACGTACTGGAACTGGGAAGTTGGGCGCGGGTTCGTTGGAGGCGACAAATTGGCCTACAGCTTACCCGAGGCGTAACGTCGCGCACTCCCAGGTGTCTGCTTCTGGCCGAAAGCGCACCTTATGATGGCAGTCTGCCAGCATCGCCTCACCGGATTGAGGGGCGCATATTCCAAGCCGCTTGCTTGCCTGGGTGCGGGGAGCGATCCCGGTAACACCTCGCTGCGGCGAACGCTTACGAAGGCGAGCGCGCACCTCAACCTGGGCGACGTTTGGGTCGCTATGACGCCCCTCGCCCAAGCATGCTCTCGACGTAGCAATCCGCGATCCCAATGTCCGCTTTCGACGCTTTCTTGCCTCTTCATATTCGAATAGGTTAGAGGTACTCGCTGGGGATTCTTAGGGGAGACACCATGGGCAGCTATGTTGTCAATGCGATGACTTTGCTCTTGCTTTGCGTAGATTCGCACGCAAGTGATTCGGACTACCTCTTTGTGTGGGCTGCAGACGCAGACAAGAAAGATAGTGATTTCATCGCCGTGCTGGACGCGAATTCCGGGTCACGAGCGTATGGAACGGTGTTGGCGACTGTGGAGGTAGGTCTACCTGCTGGTGCGCACCACTCTGAGCACCAAATGCCACCTGGCGGACAACTCTTTGTAAACGGCTTTGAATCTGGTCATAGCTTCGTCGTGAATCTCCAAGAGCCACTTGCGCCAAAAGTAGAGGCTCACTTCACGGATGTGGGCGCGTTCAGCTATCCCCACTCCTTTGAGCGGCTTCCCAATGGCAACGTCCTCGCGACCTTTCAAAATGCACGAGGAACACAAGATACCGTTGGTGGGGTTGTGGAGCTGAGTGCGAGAGGACAGCTGGTTCGTTCAGCTTCTGCTGAGGCCCCAGGGTACTCCGAAATCAGGCCATACAGCTTGACTGTTTTACCAGACTTCGATCGGGTCGTTTCGACGACCACTGATATGCGACTCAAGGCGAAAACCACGGACTCTGTACAGTTCTGGCGTGTTTCTGATCTACAGCTAATGTCCACAGTACGGCTCCCCGCTGGACCGCGTGGCGACGAAAACCAGTTGCCCGCAGAACCACGACTAATGACCGACGGTGAAACCCTCCTGGTGAACACCTTTATGTGTGGGCTCTATCAGATCGACGGCTTTGCGTCCGATCGACCAGAGGCTAGACACCTCTATACGTTTGAAATGAACGACGAGGGCGACATGTGTGCCCTCCCGGTTACCGTAAATCAATTCTGGGTGCAGACGGTCCCTTCCAGAAACGGTCTCGTGACTCTTGATATGAGCGAAACTCGAGTTCCCCGAGAAGTCGGCTATGTTTTTCTCGGCGCAGACGTGGTGCCCCACTGGATCTCGCTATCACCAGATGGCAAGAGAATCGTTGTTACCGGCTTCGGGGCTGCGCTCCATAGCGTCATTGTAGTCAATCTTGATCCTGACAACGGTGGACTCGAGGTTGATCGGTCCTTCGGTGATGACGGCACGGTCGACTTCGGCCGAACGGATTGGCCGCATGGTTCCAGCGGACCTGCGATACCACACGGTTCGGTGTTCTCCTTACCAGACCGTTAGGTGGATGTCGTGCGTTGGCCGAAAGCGGACCTCCGCAGATGATGGCAACTTGCCAGAACATTGCCCCTCTGGATTGATGAGCGCATATTTCGGTTGCGCGCTCGCCTGGGCGTAGGGATCACGATGGAATAATCTGACTTCCTGACAACTGCCGCAGAGGTGGCCGTTGTGTTCATCGGATTTTCCGGTGTGGTCGCGATTTTCGCGGCGCAGCGGTCGGATGCTCCGCAGTGAAATGAGATCGGCGCGATCAGGGTGCGAATCCTCCTCTCCTACAGCAGTCTCGCGCTCTTTGGCTCGAACCGCGTCACCGGTCAGTCTGCGATTCTGCGTGCATCCGTGCCGTAGAGAGAACATCGGAGTCCAGCCACTTGAGAAACTGGCTCGTAGCCAGCTGCCGATCGACCACGTTCTTCATCACATCGCGGCAGAACTCGGTGGCCGCATACAAGCGGAGTATGTTGCCGATCGGTGTTTCCAGATCGATCGCGGTTGCGCCGAGGTGACGTTGGAGCACGTGGCTCTCGCATACACGCAAATACGCGCTAAACCAAGAGCGGAGCCTGGTGCTTTGCAGTTCATTTAAGGTGTCACCTCTTCTGGCGGTATTGAGCGCCTCGGCTAAGGCTTCATCGGTGGCCACCGCCCCGGCGACGCGCTCCATCTCGGTGGATAGGTTGGTCAGTACCGCGGATTCCGTCGCCTTCGCGTTACTTCTGATCTGCAACGCAAGATACACCAACGTCACAATCACGCCGATGGCGCCGGCCATCTCTCCAACCGCTCCCACTGCCTCCCAGTTCATCGCATCCCCTCCGGTGTTGCCTAGGAGAGGCTATCACCGCGGAGGATGGCAGTGTGCCAGCATTACCTCAACGGATTGACAGGCGCATAGTCCGACTGCGTGCCCGCCTGGGTGCTTGGCGACCAATCCTGGAAACACACGGCCATGGCCGACGCTAAGGCTCGACTTCATGACCGTCAGTCACAACGACGGTGGCGCGAACGACAGTTAAGCCATGGTTGAGCGTCCCGCACCGCGTCGGATTTGGGAGCCGCAACAATGCCCTGTACATGTGCCTGAAAAGCGCCGCTTTCAGTACCGAGTCGCATGCGCGCGCGCGCACGGATGGTGGCCACTTCTGAAGAAATGATCCCAGTTTGCCAGCATTGCCTCACCAGATTGATGGGCGCATAGTCCAAACTTCGTGCTCGCCTGGGCGCGGGACCATTCCAGGTGCGGCGAGATGCAAAGGTGGCAGCAGACCAAACAATTCGGGAACGTCTAGACGATGTGTCGTCACGAGAGAAGATGTCCCGAACCAGAGGGGGTGGCCGATGCCGACGCGCCTACAGCAACTGAACCTGCCAGTTGGTACAGTCGAAGCGGCAAACGCTGCGCTGCTGATCATCGACATGCAGCGCTACTTTCTGCGCCCTGACTATCCGTTTGGGCGATTCATCTCTGGCATGACGCCAGAACGCTCGCAGTACTACTACCGGCGCGTCAACGATCTGGTGATACCCAACACACAGCGCCTGCTCGAAGCTTTCAGGTCCCATCGCGGGCAGGTCGTGTATACCGAATTCGGCTCAGCGCAAGAGGATGGGCGCGACATGGTGGGATGGGCGCGCCGACACAACGACACGGCGCGGAATACAGTGGGGAACGCGATTTACCCACCATTTGCCGACGACAGCTGCCGCATTGATGACAGCCTTGCGCCCCGGAAAGGTGAACTTATCGTGCAGAAAACGACCAGCGGCCCACTGAACTCGACACGGCTCGATCAAACGTTGCGCGTGCTGGGCGTTCACACCGTCATCGTTACTGGCGTCGTCACCGATGTGTGTGTGGCGCAAACAACTCGGGAGTTCGGCGACCGCGACTTCGACGCCATCGTCGTCTCCGATGCATGCGCAACTTTCGACGATCAGACGCAGGAAACCACGCTCGCCACCATCGCCAACACCTTCGGCTTTGTCGCGAGCACCAACGAAATTCTCCAGATCTTCACCTAATCGGTTGGCGGTTTTTGGCCGGAAGTGGTTGTCACGGAGGCGATCGCGCTATTCAAAGGTGGACCACCGTTCAGAGATCGCGGCGATCTTGCCGGGATTCTCTCGCCCGCGCCGCAGTACGAGTAGCTCGGGCTTTTCGATACCGACAAAATAACTATTTCGAGAAATTCCTGTGTTGCTTGCGCAATGGGCGCATGAGAGGCCAATGGATCCATCCTCAATCCATCGGCCATCTTCGAAGCTGCCTAGTCAGGTGCCACATCAGACAGGTACTGATCGTCGCTTACCTTCTCGAGCCATTTCACCGGCGAGCCATCCATCCATTCCTGAATCGCGATGTGACTCATCCCGGTAGTATCGGTGGCGCCGTGCCAGTGTTTCTGTCCGCAGTCACAATGGACCACATCACCAGCTCGGATCTCCTTCTTGGGACCATCCCAGCACTGCGTCCAACCGACGCCGGAAGTGACGACGAGATACTGCCCGAGCGGATGATGATGCCAAGCGGTTCGCGCACCGGGCTCGAAGGTTACTAATGCACCCGAGGTTCGGGCCGGTTCCTGTGGGCCAAACAACGGATCAATCCGGACATCGCCGGTGAAGTATTCACCCGGCCCTTTCGTAGAGGGGCGAGACCCTACGCGAAATATCTCCATTGGCATGTTGTATACCCCTGTAGCGATCGCGCGGAATCGAACTATGGTGGAACAAGGACTGTCAGCCTAAGAGAGGTTAACAGCAACCGACCGTTGATTCGTCCGTTTTGGACCATACCAGTCTCGCGAAACGAAATTCACTACTGTCCGCTTCGTCCTTGAAGCCATCGTCCTGGTACTGAGGATTCGGGCTTTGCGCGCGAATGCGGCGAACGACGACGACCTTGCGGATGCGGCTTCTACGGTAGATGACCAATAAATGAGTCGCATTTGCTACACTCGAGACCGTAGCTCGACCGGAAGCGCGGGCGACGTGTCGCGACCGCTCGAGTCCCGTGCTGGCGATCCTGCAACATTCGCTGCGGACCCAATCGCTCAGGAGACGGTCATCGAAGACGGCACCCGCACCGGCTATTTCTTCGGCACGACCTCGGGCGTAATCACGACCGCGGGTCTCATGACCGGGCTCTACGCGGGCACCGCGTCACTAGTCGCCGTGCTCGGCGGCATTTTTGTCATCGCAGTGTCGGATGCACTCTCGGATGCGCTTGGAATCCACCTCGCACACGAGTCGGATCCAAATTCGACCAAACGCTCGATATGGCAAGCGACGCTCGCCACCTTCGTAGCCAAGCTGGTCGTCTCGAGTGTGTTCGCGGTCCCGTTGCTACTCTTCTCTCTTGCCACCGGCATCTACATCGCGCTTGGGATCGGCCTGCTCGTGCTGATCGTGCTCAGTATCCAACTCGCGGGCATCCAGCGCGTCGCCGCCCTGCCTGTCGTTCTCGAGCACGTCGGCATCGCAGTGCTCGTCGTTTTCGTCAGCCACTGGATCGGTGTGTGGGTTCGACTGACGTTCACTTGATTGGTGCGTTCAGGAAGCCGGTCACGTTCGATATCGCGTCGGGTCGTCCACGCCGGCCGCGGCGAACCCGGCAGCGCGGAGCCGACAACTATCGCAGAGACCGCACGCATGCCCCGCCGTGTCCGGTTGATAGCACGACACGGTGAGGGAATAGTCGACGCCCGCCTGTTGCCCGATGCGGATGATCTCCGCCTTGGCAAGTTCGATTAGCGGCGCATGAATCGTGAAGGGGTCACCGGTTACGCCCGCCTTGGTGCCGAGATTGGCAACCGACTGAAACGCCGCAATGAACTCGGGCCGACAATCCGGATACCCCGAGTAGTCCACCGCGTTGACGCCGATGAATATGTCACGTGCCGGCAGGGTCTCCGCCCAACCGAGCGCGTACGATAGAAAGATCGTATTACGCGCAGGTACGTAGGTCACGGGAATGCCGGTACTCGGCGATTCCGGAATTGGGATCTGCGAATCCGTCAGTGCGGAGCCCCCGAACGCTGCAAGGTCGATGGTTACGGTCCGATGTTCGACCGCGCCGAGCGAATGAGCGACCCGCTTTGCAGCATCAAGCTCGATCGCATGGCGCTGACCATACGCGAACGACAGAGCGTGACACTGGTAGCCTTCACGCTTCGCGATCGCGAGTGTGGTCGCGGAATCGAGTCCGCCCGAAAGTAATACGATGGCACGTTTCGGCCCACTCATCGGCCCGGCTCGTCGCCCCAAAGCACCTTGTGCAACTGCACCTGCATTCGTGCCGGGATGCGGTCCTCGACGATCCAATCTGCCAAACGGCGCGGTGGCAGCTCGGTATGACTCGGCGAGAACAGAACATCTGCGACCCGAGCGAACAGGTCATGATCGGCGCAAACTCGCAACGCCCATTCGTAGTCGTTTCGATCGCAAATCACGAACTTGACTTGATCGTGCGGCCGCAGCACTTCCAAATTGCGCCAGAGATTGCGTTCGCACTCACCCGACGCCGGAGTTTTCACGTCGACAACTCGCACGACACGCCCATCTACATCGGCGATGTCGAGCGCGCCACCGGTTTCGAGTGACACGCTGAATGCAGCGTCACAGAGTGCGCTCAGCAATTGAAGACATCCTGGTTGCGCCAAGGGTTCGCCGCCGGTCACGGTGACGTGCCCAACACCGTAACCGCGCACGGTCTCTACCACTCGATCGATCGATTCGAGCTTGCCGCCACTGAACGCATAGGCGGTATCGCAGTACTGACATCGCAGCGGGCAGCCCGTGAGACGCACGAACACGGTAGGCAACCCCACCGTGCTCGTCTCGCCCTGCAACGAGAGAAAGATTTCCGTGATGCGAAGCCGTATCGGCTCGCGTTCGATAGTCGCCATGATCGGATCGGTCAGCGGATCTCGCTGGCGTAGCTCTGCGCGAGCCTGGCGGCAGGAGACGCCGGATACTCCGTGTGCGTACGCGTCAGGTACTCCAGCGCTTTGCGATTGTCGCCGAGCCGATGGTAGACGACACCCAGCTTGTACAGCGAATCCGGTACCTTGGCGTGCGAAGGATACGAGTTGACGACTTGCGCGAAGGACTGCCGCGCCTTCTCCAACTCGGCCTGTGGCAATGCCAGGTAGAGCTCACCGAGCCAATAGAACGAATTCGCCGCGTACTCGCCGTTCGGGTAGTCGACCAACAGCTGATTGAAGGCGTTGATTGCTTCCTGGAACCGCTTGTCGCGCGTGAGATTGAAGGCTCGTGTATACGCATCGCGCTCACCTGCAGTCGACGTACCCTGCGAAACTGGCGCTGCGCTCTCGCCGGAAGAAGGCTCGGTCGATACCCCCATAGCCGAAGCGGAGCCGGCCGATGGCGCCACACCCTGCGTGGTGAGCGCAGCGACGCGTCGGTCGAGATCGAGATACTGCTCCTTCTGTTCGCGCTGCAATCGTTCGATCAAGTGCCGCTGCTCCTCCACCAGACCACGCAACTCGCCGACTTCGGTCTGCAAGGTTTGCAGCTGGTAGAAGAGCTCGCTGGTCGGCGCGCGATCGGACTGCAGTTGGCTGCCGCCGCTGGTGCTCGGATACGGTGTGGCGGCTTGGGCCGCGACCGGGTACGGCTGCGCATCACTGCTCGCGGGATATGCGGTGGCCGCATCGTTTGTCGGATACGCGCGCGCCTCCGATGCGGAACGCGAAGGCGCGCCGCGCGTGCTGGCGCCGGGCACAGAGCCTTCGGACTCGACAACGGGGACGGCCGCGGACGCGCCATGAACGAGCAGGATGCCCGCCCACGCAACGCCCGCAAGGGCCGTCCGCTTAGCGATACTGCAATTCACCACGGCGGTTCTTCGCCCAAGCGGCCTCACTGTGCCCCGGGTCCACCGGTCGCTCTTCGCCGTAGCTCACCGTGTCCACTTGCGACCGGCGCACACCCGACGACACGAGAAACGTACGGATGGAATCCGCGCGGCGCTCGCCGAGCGCAAGGTTGTACTCACGCGTGCCCCGCTCGTCACAGTGCCCTTCGATGACTACGCGCCGATCGGGATTGGAACGCAAGAAGGCGGCATGCAACTCCAAAAGCGCGATCGACTCAGCCCGCAAGACGGCCTTGTCGTAGTCGAAATAGAAAATACGGCCGAGTGGCTGTCCGGTGTTCGGATTGACCGGATTGCCCGCCGCATCGATTTGCCTAGAGACGTCCGACTCGGGCGCCGCCGACGGCAGCGTCACAGCGGCCGTGTCCTCGGCCGGCAGCGGTTCGGGCGCCGGCTCTCGCTTCGCCGCGCTCGAGCAACCGGCCAACACAAGGGCCATCAAAACGATTGCCAGACTGTGGCTGGACCAAGGATTGCGCATCGTACTCTCCTGATTGAGCCATCATCGGCTCGTTGTGATTCTTCGGATTCGGTTCGGGTGGCATCAGCCTGTAAGAGCCAGCATCAGCCGGCCGGCGGCCGTAGGTAGGGAGACCAATCGGGTTCGCGCACGTCTCCGGCCGACGACGGCAATCGGTACTTGACCCGTCCATCGATCGAAACGACGGCGAGTATACCGCGGCCGCGGTCTTGCGTCGCATAGATGAGCATGGTGCCGTTGGGTGCAACGGAGGGTGACTCGTCGAGTGAGGTCTCAGTCAAGATCATCATACGATCCCGTTCCGTGTCGAGCAGAGCAATGTGGAAGATGCCATTGCGGCGGTGCACGAATACGATGTGCTTGCCGTCGGGCAACATTCGCGCCCGCGCGTTGTAGTCGCCCTCGAAAGTGACGCGCTCAGTGAGTCCGGTCGCGAGTTCCACTTTGTAGATTTGCGGCTTACCACCACGGTCAGAGGTGAAAACGAGCGATCGGCCATCGGCGGTCCAACTCGGTTCAGTATCGATCGCATGGTGGCGCGTCACCCTGATCAAGGCGCGAGTCGCCAGATCCATCGTGTAGATCTCTGGGTTGCCGTCACGCGACAGCACGAGCGCGAGCCGTCGGCCATCGGGCGAGAAGACCGGCGCGCTGTTGAGCCCCGGAAAGTCGGTGAGCAGCGTGCGCTGCGCAGTCGCAATCTCCTGCATGAAGATGGCCGGCTTGCCCTTCTCGAATGATACGTACGCGACGCGCTTGGCATCCGGCGACCAAGACACCGACAGAATCGGCTCCCGGCTTTCCAACAACGTTCGCGCACGCGCACCGTCCACATCGGCCATCTCGAGCTTGAAGCGCGCAGACGCGGTGCCAAGATCGGTTGCCAGGACGTAGACGATTTTGGTGGAGAAGGCACCTGGAATTCCGGTGATTTTCTCGTACACGCCGTCAGACACCATGTGCGCCATGTCGCGCACCGAATTGCGATCGCCCCTCAATCGCTCGGATGTGAGCTGACGCTCGTTCAACACGTCGTAAAGGTAGTAATTGATGGCAATCTTGCCGTCGAAATCGACCTCGGCGCGGCCGATTACCAAATAGTCGACACCGAGAATGCGCCAATCGCGGAAGAAGACCTCGTTTGGCTGGCTGGGTAAGCTCAGCATGTTCTCGGCACCGAGCGGCGCAAACTGACCGCTACGCGCCAAATCGAACGAAATGACGCCGGCTGGGTTCTCGATTCCGGCGACACCGCCACCACCGAACGGCACGATGGCGATCTTCTTTGGATTGTCGTAGCCACGATCGATCTCGATCGTGACCTCCGCCACGGCGAACGGCGACATGAACAGAGTCGTCAACAACCAGGCTCGGTACTTCAACGCAGTAAATCCCCGGGTTTGAACATCAGATTGAATCGTCGGAATTGAGCTTCGAACAATGCCGGTTCCTTGGGCACGTCGAATTTGCCGGCTTTGCGCACTGCCTGCATGGCCGACCGGTCGAATGCCTCGTTGCCGCTACCTTTGACCACGGTCACCGACACGACGTCTCCCGTCGGCACTAGTTCCACCACCAGGTGGGCTTCCATGTCGTTGCGGGCGCTCGGCGGTCGCGACCAATTGGCGACCACGAGCGAATAGATGCCTTGAATGAACGACATGGCCGCTTGTTCGTCCTCGTCGTCCGACATCGCCTCGGATTCACGCAGTAGCGCATCGGCAAATGCGGTATCACTCAGGCGCTCGAGCGCAGCCGCGCGGCGCGCGGCCTCCTCCGCTCGTCTTTGCGCCTCGCGATCGGGCTTCGGCGTTTCCGTCTTCTTCGCCACGGGCTTGGGTTCCGGCTTCTTCGGCGGCGGTTTGACTTCCGGCTTGGCCTGCGGCGGCGCTGGTTGCGGCTTCGGCGGAGCAGGTTTCGCCTTCGGCTGCATGACCAACAGCTCGGCTTTCACGATGCGCGGTTTGATCACCCGCTCGGAGGTCGTGTCCGGCGCCCAGTTCGCCCACAGCGCGGCGCCAACGACGACGTGGACGAGAACGGCCAGAACAAATGGGACGATGTAGCTGCGTAGCGGCGACACGATCGCAAGTTTAGGACGGCAACGGTGGCGGATCGGTGATGAGGCCCACGCTCTCCGCACCAGCCTTCTGCAATACGGTCATCACGCGTACCACGTCGCCATAGTCGAGCCGGTGATCGGCCCGCACATAGACCGGCACATCGGGCCGCGCACGCAAGATCTTGCCGGCCTGCTCCTCCAAGGAAAAGATCGTCACCCGAGTACCTTCGTCATCAGCCTTGCGGATTCCCAGGTTGAGGAACAATGCGCCGTCGTCGCGCATGGTAATGACGAGCGGATCCTCCTGGTTCTCGCCGATCGGCTCCGATGGCGCCTTCGGTAGATCGACCAGCACACCCTGCGTGAGAATGGGTGCAGTCACCATGAATATGACCAACAGCACCAACATCACGTCGATATAGGGTACGACGTTGATCTCGGACATTGGGCGACGGCGGGTGGGCTTGGTGCGACTACTCATTTCTTGGTGTGCGCGACGCGATAGAGAATGCTCGTGAACTCGTCATTGAACGTCTCATAGTGGGTCATGATGGTTTCGACCCGCGCCGAAAAGCGGTTGTAACCAATCACTGCGGGGATCGCGGCAAACAGGCCCATTGCGGTGGCGATCAGCGCCTCCGAGATGCCGGGTGCGACCGACGCAAGCGTCGCCTGGGTCATGTTGGCCAGACTTCTGAACGAGTTCATGATGCCCCACACGGTGCCAAACAGCCCGACGTATGGGCTCGTCGAGCCGACCGTTGCGAGAAATGGCAAGTGCTGCTCGAGTTGCTCTTCCTCGCGCGTCAACGCAACGCGTGTCGCTCGTTGTACGCCCTGCATCACGGCTTCGGCATCCGCACCTTGCTCCGAGAGCCGTGTGTACTCCTTGAAGCCCGCGACGAACAGCGTTTCCATGCCGGAAAGCTCGTGGTCCGCGGCATTCAGCTCGTTGTAGAGCTGTCGCAAATCGATGCCGGACCAGAAATAGTCCTCGAACTCGTCGATCGCCTTTTGCACGCCGTTCAGGGCGAAGAAGCGCTGAAAGATCATCACCCACGAGGCAGTCGAGGCGAGCACGAGCAACACCAAGACGACCTGCACGAGGATGCTCGCATTCATCACGAGCGCGAAGATGGACAGCGGTTCGGTCAAGCGCGTGCTCCTTCCATTGGAGGCTAGTTGGAATCGAGATCGAAGCGCGCCTGCGGTGAGTCCGCCGTGCGCCTCAACCCGAAGTGTGCGTACGTTCGATCCGTCACCACGCGCCCGCGGGGCGTGCGCATCATGAATCCCTGCTGGATGAGAAACGGCTCGACGACGTCCTCGATGGTGTCTCGCTCCTCGCTGATCGCCGCCGCCAACGAGTCGATGCCGACGGGTCCGCCGGCAAACTTCTCGACGATGGCCAACAAGAGCCGTCGATCCATCGAATCGAAACCCTCGGCATCGACGCTCAACATATCGAGCGCGCGGTCGGCGGCTTCGCGCGTCACACGGCCATCACCCTTCACTTCCGCATAGTCCCTGACGCGCCGCAACAATCGATTGGCGATGCGTGGCGTGCCGCGTGAACGCCGGGCGATCTCTGCGGCGCCTTCCCCTGCTATTTCTATGCCGAGCTTTGCTGCAGAGCGGAGCACGATCTGCGCAAGCTCATCGATCGAATAGAATTCCAAGCGCTGCACGATGCCAAAGCGATCGCGAAGCGGTGAAGTGAGCAGACCGGCCCGCGTCGTGGCGCCTACCAGCGTGAAGGGAGGCAGATCGAGCTTGATCGAGCGTGCGGCCGGGCCCTCGCCAATGACGATGTCGATCTGAAAGTCCTCCATCGCGGGATACAGGATTTCCTCGACGACGGGGCTCAATCGATGGATCTCGTCGACGAACAGTACATCGCCCGGTTCCAAATTCGTGAGCAGCGCGGCGAGGTCGCCCGCTCGCTCGAGCACTGGGCCCGACGTCGATTTCAAGGCTACGCTCATCTCCTTCGCGATGATGTGCGCGAGCGTTGTCTTGCCGAGCCCGGGTGGACCGAAGATGAGCGTGTGATCGAGCGATTCGCCCCGACGCCGTGCCGCCTCGATGAAGATGGACATTTGCTCCTTGACCGTGCTTTGACCGATGTATCCGGCCAACGTGGTTGGCCGCAGGGCGCGATCGAGCGCGACCTCATCGCCCTGCTCATCGGCGGCAAGCAGCCGATCCGGTCTAATGCTCATGCGTCTTGTGACGCCATACGTTTGAGCGCGGCCCTCACCACTTCCTCCGTCGATCGACCGTTCTCGAACGCTCCGTCCACCGCCCGGCTCGCTTCGGTGGGCTTGTAGCCAAGCGCAATCAGCGCCCGCTCCGCTTCCTCGACCACGCGCACACTGGAATCGTTTCGCGACGCAGCCGCCGGTACGGACAGGCCGACCATGCGATCGATGCGATCTCTGAGCTCTACCACCAGCCGCTCCGCCGTCTTGCGGCCGACGCCGGGCAGCTTGGTCAGCCTTGCTACGTTGCCGTCACGAACGGCACGCACGAACTCGATCGTGTCGATGCCGGACAACAGCGTAAGTGCGAGTCTGGGGCCAATGCCAGCGACCTTGATCAACGACCTAAAGAGATCGCGCTCGGCGAGACTGCCGAAACCAAAGAGCGTATGGGCATCTTCACGAATGACCAAATGCGTGAATACTGCCACGCTGGCACCCATAGCCGGCATGACCGACCGGGCCGCAGTAGTGAGTTCGATCTCGTAGCCGACGCCCGCAACGTCGACCACGATCATCGCGTCGTCCCTGGCAACGAGCGTTCCTTTGATGCGTCCGATCATCGCGACCCATGCATCCGCAGACGACTAAATGCCTGCGGGCGCTGAGTATTGATGTGGCAGATGGCGATGGCAAGCGCATCGGCGGCGTCGTTGGCTGGTGCCGATTCCAGGCCCAGTAACACCCGTACCATGTGCTGCACCTGGGCCTTGCTCGCGCCGCCCGTGCCCGTCACCGCCTGTTTGACGCGACGCGCGGCATATTCCGAAACGGATAGTCCGGCCCGTGCAACCGCCGCCAGTGCCGCTCCCCGTGCCTGACCGAGCTTCAGCGCAGAGTTTGGATTGCGCGATAAAAACACCTGCTCGATGGCGACATGATCGGGCGCGTGTGTGGAGATCAGCGTGCTGATGCCGTCGAAGATCTCACCGAGCCGTTCCGTTGCACCGCCGTCGAGAGTACGAATGCAACCGCTTGCCAGATAGACGAGCTCGCCTTGGCGAACCTCGACGAAGCCGTAACCGGTGACGCGCGAACCCGGATCGATACCGAGGATCCGGCGGGCGCCCGTCAATTCACCAGATCCGCGTTGGTGTAGACGGCCTGCACGTCATCCAATTCCTCGAGCGCATCGATGAGCTTGGCGACCGTTTCCGCCGTCTCGCCGTCGCACGCTTGATAGGTTGCGGGTACCATCGTCACTTCGGCGGCGGCTGGCTCGAGACCGGCCGCCCGTAGCGCATCCATGACGACTGCAAACGACTCCGGTGCAGTCACCACCGTCAGCGAGCCATCGTCTTCGCTCTCGATGTCTTCCGCCCCTACCTCCAGCGCAACTTCCATGATGCGGTCTTCGTCCTTTGCATGCGCGAAGCTCAGCAGCCCGCGCTTGGTGAAGAGGTAAGCGACCGAGCCGTCGGTGCCCAACGTGCCACCGTGCTTGCTGAACGCATGGCGTACCTCGGCGACGGTTCGCTTGCGGTTGTCGCTCATGGCTTCGATCATCACGGCGACTCCGCCGGGTGCGTAGCCCTCGTAAGTGAGGTCCTCGACGTTGGCGCCATCCTGACCGCCGGCACCGCGCGCAATCGCCCGTTCGATGGTGTCCTTCGGCATGTTTGCCGCAAGCGCCTTGTCCACTGCGAGCCGCAACCGCGGGTTATCCTCCACGATACCACCGCCCATTCGCGCAGAGACCGTGATCTCACGTATGAGCTTGGTATAGAGCTTGCCGCGTTTCTTGTCTTGGGCCGCCTTGCGGTGCTTGATGTTGGCCCATTTCGAATGCCCCGCCACACCAACTCCTCAGCGCAACCGGATGTGCAGTTCCCTCAGCTGATGCTCGTCGACCGGGCTCGGCGCTGCGGTGAGCGGGCACGCAGCAGTCTGCGTCTTCGGAAACGCGATGACGTCACGAATCGCGTTGGCGCCGACCATGAGCATCACCAAACGATCGACGCCGAGCGCTATGCCACCATGCGGCGGACAACCATACTTCAGCGCGTCGAGCAGAAATCCGAACTTGATTTGTGCCTCTTGGCCGAGACTCAGGGCATCGAATAGGGCCTGCTGCATCTCGGCCGAGTGAATACGAATTGAACCGCCGCCGAGCTCGTAGCCGTTCAAGACCACGTCGTACGCCCTCGCGCGCGCGCCAAACGGGTCGTCGCGTAGCGCCTCGACGCTACACGCCGGACTGGTAAATGGGTGATGCATCGGCTCTAGTCGACCTTCACGGCCACGCTCGAACAGCGGCCAGTCGACGACCCAGAGCGGTGCCCAGCCGCTGCCGACCAGGCCTAGATCCGCCGCGACCTGGTTGCGCAGTGCGCCCATCGCATCGTTCACCACCGCGCCATTATCGGCGCCGAAGAACACGACATCAGCGGACTGCGCGCCCGTTCGCTCGAGCACCTCGGCCACAACGGTTTCAGGCAGAAACTTGAGAATAGGCGACTGCAGGCCCGCAACGCCTGCAGCTCGATCGTTGACCTTGATGTATGCCAGTCCTTTCGCACCGTAGCGCGCCACGAAGCCGGCATAGTCGTCGAGTTCCTTGCGCGACAGCTTGGCGGCGCCGGGCACGCGCAGCGCCACGACGCGGCCCGCGGGGTCGTTCGCCGGCGTGCTGAAGACCTTGAACTCGACATTTCGCATGAGGTCCGCGACATCGGTGAGCTCGAGCGGGTTGCGGAGGTCCGGCTTGTCGCTCCCGAAGCGGCGCATCACCTCGTCATAGCCCATGACCGGGAAATCACCGAGCGACACGTTCAACACCGAGCGAAACAACGACTTCAACATACCCTCGACCAACGCCATCACGTCGGCTTCCGTCACGAACGACGCTTCGATGTCGATCTGCGTGAACTCTGGCTGGCGGTCGGCGCGTAGATCCTCATCGCGAAAGCAACGAGCAATCTGGTAGTAGCGGTCCATGCCCGCCATCATCAACAGCTGCTTGAAGAGCTGCGGCGATTGCGGCAGCGCAAAGAAGTGGCCTGCGTGCGTGCGGCTCGGCACCAAGTAGTCGCGCGCACCCTCCGGCGTTGCACGCGTGAGAATCGGCGTTTCGAACTCGCAGTAGCCCTGCTCCTCGAGGTACCGGCGCACGGCCGAGACGATACGAGAGCGCATCATCAGGCGGTGCTGCATCTCGGGCCGGCGTAGATCGAGGTAGCGGTATTTGAGTCGCACGTCCTCGCCCGCATCCGAGTACTCATCGAGCTGGAAGGGCGGCGTTGCCGAGACGTTCAATATTTCGAGGGTCTTGCCGAGTACCTCGATCTCGCCAGTCTTCATCTCGGGATTGACCGTACCGGCCGGACGCGGCCGCACTCGGCCCGTGACTGCGAGCACGTACTCGTTGCGCACTCGATCGGCGGTGGCAAAGCTCTCTACGGTGTCGGGGTCGTACACAACTTGAACGATGCCGGTGCGGTCGCGTACATCGAGAAAGATCACGCCACCGTGATCACGGCGGCGATGTACCCAGCCGACGAGCTGTACTTCGCTACCCACATGCGATGCATCGAGATCGCCGCAGTAATGACTGCGCATTGAAATCTACCTTGGTCGTTCGGATGCCTGGCGCACTGGCATGGCCGCTGCCGCGCGGCGCGCAGCGTACCACACCTTAGGTGTGGCGGAGCCTCAGTCGGCTGCCGCTGCGCCCTTGGCCTTGCTGGTTTCTTTGCCGGCTTTTGCAGGCTTTTCGGCATCAGCCTTCTTGGCGGTGGCGCCGGCTTCGCCATCCTTGGCCGGTGCTTTTTCGTCGCCGGCGACGTTTTTCTTGCCGCCCGATTTGAAATCGGTCTCGTACCAACCGCCACCCTTCAGCCTAAACGCTGCGCGCGAAACCAGTTTTTTCAGTGCCAGTCGATTGCACTCCGGGCACCGCTTGAGCGGCGCATCGCTGATCTTCTGAATCGTCTCGAACTGGTGTTCGCACTTCTGACACTGATATTCGTAGATCGGCATCGTCTGTCTCGGCTTGCGGTTCTCGAGCCACCTTTTCGCGCTCGAGCTTCGTTTCGGGGCGGCAAGGATACCGAAAGAACAATGCGAAAACACTGAAAAAACCAAGGCGAACGCCTTGCGGGTGATTATGCGATGCAGTATAAAGCGCGCTCATTGGGGAACCGATGAACGCTGTTGTTTCAGGGACCTCATGCGATGGGGAACGGCAATCCATGTAAGCGGTCTCGGCTTGCCACCCTGATCTCAATCAGCAAAGGGAAATCGAATGGCCCGTAAAAAAGCTCCTGCGAAGAGAAAGTCTCCCGCCAAGAAGAAGAAGGCACCTGCCAAGCGCAAGGCTGCCAAGAAAAAAGCCCCAGCGAAGAAAAAGGCCGCCGCCCGCAAAGCGAAAGCCAAGCGTTCTGCGCCCAAGAAAGCTGCCAAGGGGGCAATCACGAAGAAGTTGACCAAGAGCGGCATCTTGAACGAGCTGGCTGGTGGTACCGGCTTGACTCGCAAACAGGTGGGCTCGGTCCTCGACGAGCTGGAGTCTCTCATTGGACGCCACATCTCGAAGCGTGGCGTCGGCGAGTTCACGTTACCGGGTTTGCTGAAGGTTCGCGCCGTGAAACGCCCTGCCACCAAGAAGCGGATGGGTCGCAATCCAGCGACCGGCGAAGAGATCGTCATTGCGGCGAAGCCGGCGTCGATCCGCGTCCGCGTATCCGCGCTCAAGCGGCTGAAGTCGATGGTCGGCTGATCGCAGTCGATCATTTCGAACGAAGGGCCGACGCAATCGGCCCTTTTTTTTGCCGGACGCGTTTCCCCTTAGAATTCGTTGCAAACGGAGAGGACTCAAGCCGATGCGAGCCAGCGCGCTTCTGATCCCCACGCTCAAGGAAACACCAGCGGATGCCGAGATTTCGAGCCACCGGCTGATGCTCCGCGCGGGACTCATCCGACGGGTTGCCGCAGGCATGTACACCTGGTTGCCAGTCGGTCTACGCGTGCTGCGCAAGGTCGAGACCATCATCCGGCAGGAACTCGATCGCAGTGGTGCCCAAGAGGTGTTGATGCCGTTCGTGCAGCCAGCGGAGCTATGGCTAGAATCCAAGCGTTGGGACCAAATGGGACCCGACATGTTGCGTCTGAAAGACAGGCATGAACGCGACTTTTGTCTGGGACCCACTCATGAGGAAGTGATCACGGATCTGGTCCGTCGTGAGATCAAGAGCTACAAGCAACTACCCTGCAACCTCTACCAGATCAACCTGAAGTTTCGCGACGAGATACGCCCCCGATTCGGCGTCATGCGCGCCCGCGAATTCTTGATGAAGGATGGCTACTCGTTCCACACGGACCAAACGTCTTTCGAAGCCACCTACGGCGAGATGCATGATTGTTATGGCCGCATCCTGACCCGCATTGGTCTCGAGTTCCGCGCCGTGCTCGCCGATACCGGCAATATCGGTGGCAGCACATCGCACGAGTTCCAGGTCTTGGCGCGCTCCGGCGAGGATCGCATTGCCTTCAGCGACGGGAGCGACTACGCGGCCAACGTCGAGGAAGCCGAGGCGCTCGCCCCCCGCGACACACGGCCAGCAGCGAACGAGCCGTTGACGAAAGTGCCGACGCCAGGCAAGCACACGATCGACGACGTCGCTGCATTCCTCGACGTGTCCCCAATGCGCACCCTCAAGACCCTGGTGGTCACCGGCGATTCGGGGCCAGTCGCCCTGGTGCTTCGCGGCGACCACGAACTCAACGAGGTAAAGGCACGGAAGCTGCCAGGCGTTCGAGCACCACTGACCTTCGCAAGTGAAGCCGTGATCCGCGCGGCGATCGACTGTAGCCCGGGATCGATCGGCCCTGTTGGTTTGTCGTTGCCTACCTTCGTCGATCGTAGTGCGGCCGTGGTCGCCGATTTCGTGTGTGGTGCGAATGAGGACGGATTCCACTACACAGGCGCCAATTGGCTTCGCGATGCCCCGCTCGACGCGGCCCACGTCGTCGACCTGCGCAACGTCGTCGACGGCGATCCGTCACCCGATGGCCGAGGCCAACTGGCCATCACACGCGGCATCGAGGTGGGCCACATCTTTCAGCTCGGCCGCAAGTACAGCGACACCATGGGTGCCACGGTATTGGACAGCGACGGCTCGACACGGGCGCTGATCATGGGGTGCTACGGCATGGGTGTCACCCGCCTGGTTGGTGCCATCATCGAGCAATGCCACGACCAAGACGGCATCGTCTGGCCGACGGCCGTCGCGCCATTCGGCGTACATGTCCTTGGACTCAACTACACGAGATCCGAGGAGGTTCGCCAAGCCGCCGATCGTATTGCCACCGCGCTCGAGTCCGCCGGCTACGAGGTGCTGCTCGACGACCGTGACGAACGGCCAGGCGTGAAGTTCGCGGATGCCGATTTGCTAGGCATCCCCCACCGTATCGTGGTCGGTGACCGGAATCTCAAAACCGGTCAGGTGGAGTACCGGACGCGCGCCGACCCTGCTAGCCTGCTCATCGACATCGATCGCGTGGCCGAGCACATCGCTGCCGCCGTCCAAGGATGACTCAACGCGTCATGCTGTACTTTGTCCTGCTGGTCTTTGCGCCCAGCGGGCTCTTGGCATCCACCGCCGAGCCGGATCCGGCACTGATCGATCTGCTCGCCCGCAGCATGGCCGCCGAAACCGATCAGACCGATCACTTCGATGCGCAAGTATGGCTCATGTCTTCGACGCCGAAGGTAGTGCGCTACGTGAGCGACGAGGACGAACGCACCTTGCTTCTCCAGGACGTCTACCGCGAAGCGGCACGTCACGATCTCGATCCGGACCTGATCCTGTCCGTAATTCAGATCGAAAGTGCCTTCGATCGCTTCGCCGTATCTGTCGCCGGCGCGCAAGGCCTCATGCAGGTCATGCCGTTCTGGCGCACCGAGATCGGCCGGCCGCAGGACAATCTCACGAACGTCAGCACGAACATCAAATACGGTTCGGCAATCCTCGCCCATTACTTGAACGTGTCACGGGGGGATTTGGTCGATGCGCTCGCGCGCTACAACGGCAGCCGTGGCAAGCTCAACTATCCGGAACTGGTGATTCGCGCGTATCGCGGCACCTGGCAGACGCTCTCGAACGACGCGCTGCCCGGGCTCACCAACGGTTGCCGAAGCTACGGCCTAGCCGCCTGTGGTCCCCTCGGGCGCTGACCACGCCTTCGCGATCGTCTCGATGGTCTGAGGGCCGACCAATGTCACCGCGAGTGTACCGTCGGGTGCTATTACGACCGTGGTCGGCAACACGGTTGGCAGCGGATATTCGTAATGCAGCCGCGGTGCGCCGACCACGACCGGAAATTCGATTCCCATTCGCGCTATCAGCGCCCGCAACGGCTCGCCTTCCAAACCATCGAAATTGACGCCGACGACGACAGCCGGGATGGCCTCACGGGCCGCATGCAACCGGTTCAATTCCGGAATCTCGTGGCGACATGGCGCACACCATTCGGCCCAGTAGTTGATCACGACCCATCTACCCTGCCAATCGTCGTAGCTGCCGGCAACGCCGTCGGCCATTAGGAATTGGGGCGGTTCGGCACAAGCCCCGAGGACCACGACGGTCGCCAGCGCGGCCGCACGGATCACGATGGCGCGACCGCCAGTAGCGAATCGAGGTCGGCGCCGAGCGTATCGGCGTTTGCGGCGGCAAAGGCCTTGAGCGGCGCAAGCACCCTTGGCAGATCGTCGATCCGTTCGAGCGCCGCCGACTCGACACCGTCCGGCAGCCGCAGGTACAGATCGAGCAATGTAACGCCTCGCAGGTCCCGCGCCAGCATCAGCCCTCCATCATCGGCGTGAGCGATGAGATCCATGGCGTTGAGCACCCGGAAAATTCGTTCCTGGTCGGAAAAACGCATCACCACCCGGGTTTTGAGCTCCGCTTCGGTGACCGTGCGGCCCGCTTGATACGCGGCCCTCAGCATTTCGAGCACGCGCACGCATAGCACGAGTAGTGGCTCCTGCCGCGGATCGAGCGGATCGCGCGGCAGCGACAACGTTCGTACCAAGATCGCACCCGACAGTACCAGTACCCACACGAGATAGAGCCAGGCGAGGAAAAGAGGTACCGCCGCGAACGTGCCGTAGATGAGTTCC
>QJXZ01000009.1 GCA_003248125.1 Gammaproteobacteria bacterium
AGATCGGCGTAGCCGGTGAGCAAAATACGCATCGATGCTGGCGCCAATTCCTTGACTTGTTTCAGAACCTCGACGCCGGTCATGCCGGGCATGCGCTGATCGGAGACGATGACGTCTACGTCATGATCACCGAGCAACGACAGCGCTTCCGGACCCGAATTGGCGAGTAAAACGTCGTAGTCGCGACGAAACATCGCTCGCATCGACGTCAGCACCCGCCGTTCGTCGTCGACGAACAGCACCGTGCCGCGCTTGGCTTCAGGTCGAACTTCCATGCTCAGGCTGCCTCCACCTGTAGGCGCTCGATCGGCAATGCGACGACGATCTCCGTGCCCTTGCCAACCACCGAATCGACCGAGATGCGGCCGCCGTGCTCATCGACGATCTTGCGCACGATCGAGAGGCCCAGGCCAGTGCCTTGGCCGACCGGTTTGGTCGTGAAGAACGGATCCATGATCTTCGTGAGATTCTCCGCCGGGATTCCACACCCAGTGTCACGCACGCCGACTTCGACGAACCCATCACGCTCGCGAGTCGATATGGAGAGCGTACCCTTGCCTTCCATCGCCTGGACCGCGTTGGTTATCAGATTGATCAGCACCTGATTGATCCTTGACGGTGCACAGAGGATCTGCGGTACCGGCTCGAGCCGCTTTTCGACGGTGATGCCGTACTTCAACAGGTTCTTGGTGATGACCAACGTCTTCTCGATACCGTCGCGAACGTCGAATCGATCTTCGACCGCCCGGTCGATCCGGCTGAAATCCTTGAGGCTCTTGACGAGCTCGTTGATCTGATTGAGACCTTCCGTGCTGTCTACCGACAACGACTGAATCTCTTCCATGGCCTCGAGCGCCGCATCTGCATCGAGATTCGCCGCCAGCTCGTCGAGTGCCGCGCGCAGCACCACGGGCGATGCGTCGGATCGCTTCACGAGTTGCACGACGTTCGCCACCTGCTCCACTGCACTACGCAGCTCGGCGACGTTTTCGACGGTGATGCTCGCGTTGTTGAGCACATACAAGAGCGGCGTGTTGATCTCGTGGACGACCCCGGCAACCAGCTGGCCGAGCGAAGACATCTTCTCCGCCTGAACCAGCTGCACCTGACTCTCCTTCAGATCGGCGAGCGCACGCTCGAGGTCTTGCGTGCGTTCCTTCACCCGATCTTCCAACGCATCGTGCGAGCGATTGAGCGCCCGGTAACTCAACTGCAGGCGGAAGCCGAAATAGCCGAGCACCAGCAGCAACAATGCGGTGTACACGTTCAACAAAATGCGCGAGTCGTTGATGGTACCGAGCTGGTAGAGGTGATCGCGCGTCACCATTTCCCGGAGGTCGCCCAGTTCTCGCTGCAGCCGACCGCTGGTGATGTCTGCGATGCTGCCTTCGACGTCCGCTCGGCTCGGCGCGATGCCTCGCATGGCGTCGATCAAACTCGAGTACACGGTTCGGTCGACGGTGGACCGAGCTTGCGACCCATCCGCCAACCGATTCGCGATGCTCTCGATCTGCGCAAGGTCGCTCTCGCCGCCGCGCTGTGCGCGTTCCAGCACCTGCTGAGCCGCACGAAAGACGTTGTCGGCCTGGCTTGCCTGGCCGCGCTCGCGCAACGCCTGCACGTACGCGCGACTGTGTTCGGCCAGCTCGTCACGATGCGTGAGGAATGCGCCATGGCTGCGCCGGAAGGTGTCCGTTCGATCTGCGTACCAACGCGCAGATTGGTCGAGCGCCACGAACTTGCCCCACACCGCATCGTGGCCATTGGCCTCGAAGGCGACGCTATCGATCGCATTGAAGGCACGTTCGGCGCCGGCTCTAAACGCCTGCAACGCGTTGCGCTCGGCGGGATAGAGTGTGGCCAAGTCCTTGCCGATCGCGTCGACACGGGCGAGTAATTCGTTCTCCAAGTGCGCGAGGCGCACGTCACGATCGACATTGAGGTTGCGCGCATTGAGGGTCTCGCGCTCGATCGCGAGACCGATATCGCGGAGCTGACGCATGGACTGGTCGAAGTTGCGCCTTACGTCTTCGTCGACGGAGGTCGACAGCAAGACGAGAATACCGAGCAGCACGATGGCTAGCCCAGTCATGGTCAGGTTGAATATGAACCGCACCATCGTGTCGAGTCGTTCCCTCGCCGTCATCCGTTGCAAACGAAGGACACGTGCGAAACGCACGTATACGTCAATCGAGTGTAAAGGGCGGGTAGCAGCGCATCTGTGCGCCCGCATCCCCATCCAGCGTGACGCACGTCACAGCACCGCCGCGCATGGCACTCCACTACCGCCGACCCTATGATGGCGCGATGCCACCGAGCACTCTGTTCGAGGACGCAATCGACATACCGATCTGGCTCGAGGCCGATCGTACGCAGGCGTTCGCCGAGCGGATGCGCCGCGACCGTGCCATCGGCCGAGATCTGGTGTCGCGAGACACGCTCGCCATGGTGCGGGCCTGGTGGTCAGTGGTGCGTTCCGGTGAACCGGGTCTCGGCCGCAAGCTCATCCATGCGCGGCAACTGATCGGCATCATCGTGACGCTACTCGGACTCATGACCGGCGCGCTCATGGCGGTGGGCGCCTTGCACTACGATGGTTCGCAACCGGTCAACGTGGTCACGGCGTTCGCGGTGCTCGTTGCCTTGCAATGGCTGCTGCTCGCGCTCACGCTGCTCCTTCTGCTTCCCGCGCTGCCCGGATTGCGCGCTGTGCAGGCCGCCATTGGCCAGCTCAATCCCGCAGTCATCGCTGCGGCGCTCTATCGACGCCTGTCCGGCGCCGAGCTGCCGCGCACGGTCCAATCCTTGTTCGCGTGGCACGTTGGACGCGCTGCGGCCAGTCGATTCTCCAAGTGGCAATTGCTGCGCTGGTCGCAGAGCGCTGCGATCGCTTTCAACGTCGGCGCTATCACCACTGCCGTGTTCCTGATTGCGCTCACCGATCTTGCGTTCGGCTGGAGCACCACCCTGCGGATCTCGGCCGCGGACGCGGCGTCTTTCACGACCGTCGTGTCGTGGCCGTGGCACCAACTGGCGCCGAGCGCAGTGCCCAGCGCCGAACTGATCGATGGCTCGCGATTTTTCCGGCTCGAGCACAGCGGCGCCCGATTGGGTCCACCGGAAGCCTATCTCGGCTGGTGGCCGTTTCTGCTCACCAGCATGTTGTGCTACGGCCTGCTGCCACGGGTGGTGATTTGGCTGCTCAGCGGTATTCGGCTGGCAAGCGCGACTCGCGCATTGCTCCTCGAAGACGCGGAAGTGACCGCACTGCGCGATCGTATGGCGGCGGAATCGGTGACGTCTGCCGCCGACAGTCCCGAACGGCCCCGCAAGTTGCCGGATGTGCCGCCTGCCGTACCGCGCGCGCGTGCGCATGGCGCAGCAGCAGCGCTCATTTGGGCGGAGGCGATCACGGACACGGATGCAATACGGCATGCGCGTAACGTGCTCGGCATCGACATCGCGAGCGACCCACAGCCGCTCGGCGGCGGGGCGACACTCGCCGACGATCGTGCATCACTCGAACACATCGGTCAGCTCGCGCCACGTCAGGTGGTGGTGTTCGTACGCGCGTACGAGCCGCCGCTGCTCGACCTGCTCGACGCGCTCGTCGAGTTGCGTCGCCGGCTCGGCACCGATGCGTCGATTGTCGTGGCACCGATACCCGAGCGTGACGTGGCCCTGGATGCCGGCGACGTCGATACCTGGCGAAGGACGGTGGCGACACTGCGCGATGCACATCTGTACGTGGAAACCGGCACATGAGCGATCTGCCCCGCTTCGCCGTGGTCGGCCACCCAAACAAAGGCAAGAGCAGCATCGTCGCAACGCTTGCCGAGGACGATACCGTCGCCATCGCCAAGGAATCCGGTACCACGACGCGCGCCCGTAGCTTCCCCATGCGTATCGACGAAGCGCCGTTGTACGAGCTCATCGACACGCCAGGATTCCAGCGCGCACGCGCCGTGCTGGCCTGGCTGACCGCCCATGAACGTGGCGCAGAAGCGCGACCGGCAGTGCTTCGGGCGTTCGTCGATTCGCACCGGGACGATCCGTCTTTTCAGAGCGAGTGCGAGTTGCTGCAAGCCGTCATCGATGGTGCCGGCATCTTGTACGTCGTCGACGGCGCCAAACCCTACAGCCGAGAGTACGAAGCAGAAATGGAAATTCTGCGTTGGTCGGGCCAACCGCGAATGGCGCTAATCAACCTCATTGGCCGCGGTGACCATGTCGACGAGTGGCGTCGTGCGCTCGATCAGTTCTTTGCGATCGTCCGGGTCTTCGACGCCGTGCATGCAGATTTCGACAAGCGCATCGAGTTGCTGCGCGCATTCGGCGAGCTGCACGAACCATGGGCATCGAAACTTAAGGAAGCAGCAGACGCGTTGATTCGCGAACGCAAGCGACGGCGCGAGCGCTCCGCCACGGAGATCGCGGACTTACTTTGCCATTGCCTCACGATCTCGTGTCGGGCCGGTTTCGAAGGCGACGCGCCAGACGAGGCGCTGAAGTCACGCCTGACGAACGAGCTGATGCAAGCCGTGCGCAACCGCGAGCGCAAGGCACGCAAGCTGGTGCAGGAAATCTATCAGCATGGCGGCGTCGTACTCGAAGAAGCAAACGCATCGCTGTTGTCGACTGACGTGTTCTCCGAACAGTCGTTCAACCTGTTCGGTCTGTCGGGTATGCAACTCGCGCTTACCGGCGCTGCTTCCGGCGCCATTGCCATCGGCGGCGTCGACCTCCTGTTCGGCGGCGCGTCACTCGGCCTCGCCACGGCGTTGGGCGCACTCGTAGGCGGCGCCGGTACGTTGTTCGCCGCCGATCGACTCGCCAAGGTGAAGGTGCTCGGCACGCCGCTCGGTGGCTCCGAGCTGCGCATCGGCCCCATTACCAATCCGAACTTTCCTTGGGTGCTGCTGGGCCGTGCGCTGCTGCACCATCGGCTGGTCGCCGAGCGCAACCACGCACTGCGCGAGCGCCTGGTCGTCGATGCCGCACGCGGTGAGCACTTCACCGACACGCTCGATCTCGAGCATCGGCGCACGCTCGACCGATGCTTCAAAACGCTGCGCGACGAACGCGCCGCAGACACCGAGATTCGTACCGCGCTTGTCAATGAAATCGTGAGCCTGATGGACTCGGAGACCGCTTCGCCATGAGTCGGATCGCAATCACGAACCGCACTTCGATTCCCGAGACAGCCATCGAGCTTCGATTCGTGCGTGCCGGCGGTCCCGGCGGCCAAAACGTCAACAAGGTCGCCACCGCTGTCGAGCTCAGACTCGACCTGGATGCGGCCGATCTCGAGCCGCGTCTGCGTGCGCGGCTCGAGACACTGGCAGGCAACGCCGTCAGCCGCGATGGCACGCTGGTGATATTCGCTCAACGATTCCGCAGCCAAGGACGCAATCGCGACGACGCCATGGCGCGGTTGCGCGCACTCGTAGAGCGTGCCGAACACGTGCCGAAACGTCGAATTGCCACTCGCCCCACGGCAGCGTCCAAGGCACGCCGCACCGATACGAAGAAAAAGCACGGCTCGATCAAGCGACTACGCGGCAAGCCCAGCCTCGACTGACCCTCGCCCGCGCGGCCCAAGTCGCGCTATGGTGAGTCCGTCCGCGATCAGGACTGGAACATGACTACGGATCTCGACAACTACGAGCAAGTGTCGATCTATCGGCTCAACCCAGACGATCAGGAGAAGCTGCTGTCGATCGCTCGCGAATGCGTGTTCAACTGGTGCACGCGCGACACGTGGCCCATGGGTGTGATCATGTCGTGCCTGTGGCGTGACGGACGCGTCTGGCTGACGGCCGGCGCGCACCGACATCGCATCTCTGCAGTACGCCGCAATCCGAAGGTCTCGGTCGTGATCACCAGCACTGGCACCACGATGGGTCCGTCGAAGACCATCACGATCAAAGGCCGATGCGTGGTGCACGAAGACCGCGCAACCAAAGACTGGTTCTATCGCGAGTTCTCGCGGCATTTGCGCCCGGACGAGAACGACGCCCGTGCATTCGAGCAAATGCTGGATTCACCGCTACGAGTCGTGCTCGAAGTGATACCGGAGAAGTACATCACTTACGACGGTATCAAGATGTGGGCACACACTGCCGGCACACTCGCAGAAAGTGAGCTGTATCCACCGCTCAGCTCCGACACCGAACGACTTGAACGTGAACTCTCGCGTCGAGGCCTGAAGTGAACGAACCGATCAATCCACCGAGCGGCGTGCTGCAGCTGCTCGAAAGTCGGGCGCCCGTCGAACTCGCCGCACTGATGCTGCGATTGCCTTTGCTGCGCATGTCGGTACCGCGCGGCGACGGCTCGGCAGTACTGGTGCTGCCGGGATTTCTCGCCGACGACGCATCGACCTGGATATTGCGCCGCTTCCTCAATTCGATCGGCTGGCGCGCGTATGCATGGGAACTGGGGCCCAACACCGGTCCAGGTGCACCCCTGATCGCCGGCACGATCGCATTGATGGAGCGGCTGCGTGCGGAAAGCGGACCGGTCAATCTGGTGGGTTGGAGCCGTGGCGGCATCATCGCCCGCGAGGTGGCGAGGCACCGTAGGGATTTGGTCAGGCAGGTAATCACGCTCGGCACACCGGTCCGCGGCGGACCGGAAGCGTCCAGCATCGGCCGAATGGTGGCCGCGAACCTCGGCATCGATACGCAGAATCTGCGCACCATGCAAACCGCGCGCGAGCGGGTGCCGATTCGAGTTCCGATCACGGCGTTGTACAGCAAGACCGACGGCGTGGTGGCGTGGCGGGCAACGATCGACGAGTCGAACCCCGACGTCGAACACATACAGGTCTCCGGCTCGCATGTCGGTCTAGGGGTCAATGCCGATGTGTTCCGCATCGTCGCAGAACGATTGAAGCAGCCACGCAAACCGGCGACTTGATGGCTTCGAACGTTCGGCAGAACTTGTCCGCTAGGCAATCTGCGCCTCAGCTCGATTGCCGCTGAGGCAATTGCGCCATGATGGCCAGCAACCTTCCTTCCGGGTCTTTGAAGAACGCCATCCATTCCTCAATACCGTCGGCATGGCGATGGATCATGTGCGGCGCACCCTCGAACGCCACGCCCCGAGCGCACAATTCGTGGTAGGCGTGCTGGATGTCGGGCACTCGCAGATACAGCACCGACTCCGGACCCGGCGTCGCCGACTCCTGCGTGAGAAACAACCGCGTGCCACCGCAGTCGAAGAACGCGAGCTTACCGAAGGTGTAGAGATGCCGTAGCCCGAGCACGTCGCCGTAGAACCGCTTCGCCTCGTCGATGTCGCGTACAGATCTCGATATCTGCCCAATCGCGCCAAGCTCCAGTGTTCCTTTCATTGCCCGCTCCCCCGCCAATGCGCTGCCCTTCGGCACGTCGAACCACCGCTTCAGCCGCCCGCGATCGCCGATGCCGAGCTTCGCGAACACGTTACGCAGGTGGTATTTGACCGCGTTGACACTGATGCCGCGGCGTGCCGCGATGGTTCGATTCGACATCCCGTGTTGCACGGCGTGTACCGTGCGCCATTCCGCCGGTGTCAGGATGTCATCGTGGTGCGGCCGGCCGCGCGAACGTGTCATGCGGCCGATCATAGGCGCACGTACGGGCAATTACCCTACCCTTGCGTTACGACCGACGTACCGGCAGATGGCTCACGGTCGCCATGGAACGGGCCAGGTACGCCTCGAGTTCATCGGGCGCGAGTGGCTTGGCAAAGTAGTAGCCCTGCAAATGATCGCAACCCCAGCTGATCAATTTGTTCACCGCGATCTCGTCCTCGACGCCCTCTGCGACCACCTCCAAATCGAGTGCGTGACCGAGATCGATCGTCGACCTGACGATGTGGGTGTTGCCCTCGTCGAGCCGCATCACGAACGAGCGATCGATCTTGAGCGCGTGTACCGACAGATCTCGCAGTTGCGCGAGCGACGAGAAACCCGTACCGAAGTCGTCGATGAAGATGCGAACGCCGAGCGCGTGCAGTGCCTCGAGTGTGCGGCGGACCCTCGGTAGGTCGTAGACCAGCGCACCTTCGGTGACTTCCAGCTCCAGCGTTTGGCCGCTCAAGCCATGTTCCGCCAGTACTGTCCGCACATACTGCGGAAAGTCGACATCCGTCAGGTCGTGCGCGGACACGTTCACAGCCACGGTGAGCTGCATCCCGCGTTGCCGCCAACCACTCGCCTGAGCCAACGCCCTTCTCAATACCCAGCGCGTAAGGCGTCCTATGTTGCGCGTCTGCTCGGCGACCTCGATGAATTCGGTTACTGGAACCGCACCGAGCGTGGGGTGGTGCCACCGAAGCAGCGCCTCCACACCGCCGATGCGATCGGTACGCACGTCGTATTTCGGCTGATAGACGAGCGAAAGTTGATCGTCCAGCACGGCGGCCTTGATGTCGCGCATGATGGTCAGCCGGCGCTTGTGCTGCGCGTCGCGATCGACGTTGAAGAAAGCCATGCCGCCCTTGGTGGTACTCGCCTCCAGCGACGCGCCCCAAGCCTTACGCACCAGCGTCGCCGCGTCGCGTGCGTGCGCGGGGAACTCGGCCACGCCGATCTGTAGACTCAAGCCGACTTGAATGTCGCCGCCGACCGACAACACCTCGAACTCGTCACGGAGCCGCGCACCCAGCGCCTCTATCGCGCCCGGATCACGCTCCTCGCTGACCACCAAGAAGCGATTGTCGGCGATGCGCGCGATGTGGTTCTCGGCACGCACCTCATGTGCGAGACGGCGCGCCACGCTGCCAATGACGGCATCGCCTACCTCGAGGCCAAGCGACGAGTTTATTTCGTGCAGGCCATGGATGTGCAGGACGATCGCCGCGAACGGTGCGCCGCCGTCGCGCATCCGAGCATCGAGGATCGTCACCGCCTGCTCGTGATTAGGCAGACCGGTGAGCGCATCATGGGTCGCCTGCCTTCTGATCTGTCGCTCACGCTCTGCAATGCCGGCCTGCATGGTGGACAATGCGTCTGCCAAAGTTTCGACCTCGTCGTTGGAGCGGATTGCAACCGGCGAACCATAGTCGCCGGCGCTGATGCGGCGCGCCGCATCGGCAAGTGACTTCAGATGACGCGTGATTCGATTCGAGCTGAACGCCGCGATGGCAACCGCGAAGCACACGGCAAGTGCACCGAGCACCATCATGGATCGCGACAACGCGTAGTAGCCGGCAAGCGCATCGTCACGCGACAGCTGCAGCAGTAGCTGCGGCATCACGCCGTCGTTCGTGAGTTGATCGACGCGAGTGAAGAATGACGTCGATCTGTCATGTAACCCATTGGCGGAGGGCATAAGGGAGCTTGCATACGTCTCGTCCGCACGTCGCGACACGAAGCTCACCTCCATACCGGTTAGATTACGCAGTTGCACCGCCAGCGCATCGTCGATGCGAAACCCCATGACTACCCATCCGATCACGTCGGGCGCGCGCACCGGCGTTACGACCACCTGATGCAACGACGCGGTATCACCTAGCGTCGCCAGTGTGGTGCGTGAATCGACCACGTCCTTCCACACTTCGCGTGACAGTTCGACATGGCGCGGCGCACTGGCGATGGTGAAACCGTCTACGCCCACCAGAATTGCTTGATTGGCGGCGATGCGGTTGGCGTGGTTGCGCAGCGCCGAGGTCACGGTCGGCAGATCGAAGCTCGCGACCGCGGAGCGGAACGCGAAATCCGAGGCCAGCACGTTGACCGTCAACTCGAGCTGCGCCTTGTGGGTTTCCATGTAGTCCGCCACCACGCGACTGCCAATCGCGAGCCGTTCCATCGCGCGCGCTTCGGCGTCGCCTTCAGCGACGTATAGCACGAGTCCGATCGTCGCTGCCTGCGCCGCGGTCACGACGCCGGCCGCCGCGAATGCGATGCGGTGTTTGAGACTCGCCATGATGCCGCTGAACAATCCAGAGAGAGGACGATGCTATGAACATTGGCCGGTTCGGGGTGCCGCATACGTCACACTCGAGCTGCGGCATCCGTAGCGAAAGCGACTTCCCGCAATCGCTACACTGACTGGGTAGACGGACACGGACATCCTTCTCCGATGACTGCAAGGCGCGCGCGTGCAACCTGCATGTCGTTGCTGGTATCGCTGTTCACGACCAGCGCAACCACCGTGATCGCGGCGACCTCGGTGACCTTGAGCGATGCCGACGGCCAACCACTCGCCGCGGTCGGCGTGGCCATCTACCTAGACCAGGCAGCACAAAGCACTGACGTCGCGGCGCCGGAACCCGCCGTCATCGATCAGCGTAACGAACAATTCGCACCAAACTTTCTAGTGATTCGCGCCGGCACGGAAGTGAGCTTCCCGAACAGCGACCGGGTGCTACACCACGTCTACTCATTCTCACCCGCCAACGTCTTCGAATTGCCGCTCTACCGCGGCGTTCTACCGCCACCGATCAAATTCGAGCGTGAAGGGATCGTGACCATCGGCTGCAACATCCATGATCACATGATCGGTCACGTCTGGGTGGTGGACACGTCATTGTTCGCGCTAACCGATGCGAATGGTCGCGCAACTTTCGACCACGTACCCCTCGGGTCGCATCGCGTGATGGCGTGGCATCCCCGTCTCGGTAAGACCGGCATAGTTTCGAAGCAGATGGTCGTGACGTCGGACGCGCACGATGCGGAACTGGTCGTCGCGATCGCACCGACGACCAGCCAATCACGAGCGTTGTCATGGCACGACGCCTACTGATCCTTATTTTCCTGGTCGTGCCAGCCCTGGCGCGCGCCGAATTCGAGATCGATGCGAGCGTGGAGCTTGCGCTGGTGGATGGCGGGCCAATGCCATCGTTCACGGACGGTAGCCAGGGCAAGCTGCGCTACGGCGACGACGGGATCGAGTTGTCTAGCGCATTCGTGCAGATTTCGGCGACGCCGACGCCAACCCTCGAGACCATCATCGCCATCGACGTCAATCCCCAAGCGCGAGACGACGTCGGGATCACCGAAGCCGCAATTGTGCTCCGTCCATTACCTATCGCGGGCGTGAAGCCCAGATTGAAACTCGGTGCATTTCGGCCACCGATCTCGCTCGAGCATTCGTCATTGGGTTGGGGCACGCTGTACACGACCAGCGCATCAGCGCTCAACAGCTGGGTCGGGGAGGAGCTCGGTGGGCTAGGCATCGAGGCAAGCGTGCGTAGCGACCCGACCGACGATCCATACGGCATGTATTGGAGCCTCACGGCCGCACCGTTCTATGGCAACGATCCCGCCGGCACACTGTTGTCGTGGCGCGGCTGGTCGGTGAACAACTGGCAAACGAGTTGGGGCGGTGTTGTGCCGCTCGCGCAGCTGCCCATCTTTCAAGTCGTGCCCGATCAGGCGCCGCAGATCGAGCCATTCTTGGAACTCGACGATCGCCTCGGCTACTACGTCGGCGGCGAAATCGGCCGGGCCGGAAGTTTTCGACTTCGCGCGCTGCATTACGACAACCGCGCCGACCCCACCATTCGCAATCACGGGCAGGTAGGTTGGCGTACGCAGTTCGATAGCATCGGCATCGCCGGCGGACTGCCATTCGACGTCGGCGTGATCGCGCAATGGCTCGCAGGGCGCACGTACGCGGGCCCGCAACTATCCTGGGGTCGACCGATCGACAACGACTTCGATACCTACTTCGTGCTCGTCACTCGCACGTGGGGTGGCCATCGCTTCTCGATGCGCCGCGAGTGGTTCGGCGTCGACGACAACGACGCGAACGCGCTCGACCCCAATGAAGAGCAAGGCGATGCCTGGACACTCTCGTACCAGTTTCGCTTCGACGAGCACTGGCTGGCAGGCATCGAATGGATTCGCATCGACAGCGAGCGGCCGGCGCG
>QJXZ01000241.1 GCA_003248125.1 Gammaproteobacteria bacterium
CCGTGCGCGGCCGACTGAGTCCGCGTGCAAGGGACGACGCACCTGCCAGACGCTGGCCGTGCGTACTCGCGCCTTGGTATCGGCGAACGTCAGCATGGCGTCGTCCCAAGGCACGCCGAGGAACTCGCAGACGCGACGCAGCTCGGGCTCGGGGTCGCGCACCAACCGTTCGTACTGTACTTCGAGCATTGCATCAGCAAACAGTGACTGCCAATGGGTGATCAGAGCACGGAATGCATCGAGATAGTGCGCCGCATCCGCGAGGTCGGTTGCGTAGCGCAGCCCTTCGCCCAGTTGTTGGGTATAGATGGACAAGCACGTATCCGCGGCATCGCGTTGCATCACGATGAATCGTGCTTCTGGGAACATTCCGTGCAGTAGACCCAAATAGCGAAAGTTGTCGGGACGTTTGTTGATGACGCACGCGTTGCCGGGAAAGCGGGCGTCGAGATGCGCGAGGTATCCCAGGCCGAGTTCGCGCAGCGCGTCTTGGCCACCTGCCGTGATGACGGCCGGGAAACCGCTCGACTCGTCACCGAGCCGGGCGTTGAAGTAGCGGATCTCGCCGCCTGGTCTGAACGCGGCGTGCGAGCCCAGCATCTGCTCGAGCAGCGTGGTACCGGAGCGGAACATGCCGCACAGGAACACGAGGGGCCGCATCGACACGGGTGCGGTGTTTGCCAGCCACTGTGCGGAAAACGTCTCGATGATGGCGGCTTGGTCGCGCTCGACCAGAGCTCGATCGTACGCTTTTGCGCGCACGCGTGCCGAGCCATTGGCTGCGCGAAACTGCTCGAAGGCTTCGTCGTAATGCCCGCAGTCGTCGAGCGCTTTGCCGAGCGCAAACGCCAGCGCCTCACGGTCGGTCGGCGCCAGATCGTCGCTGCCGAGCACTTTGCGGATGCGCTCGAGCAGCGGGTGATCGGCATCCGTGAACCGTGTCGCCTGGACGATGTGGGCGAGCGCGTCGTGGTAGTCGGGATCGATCTCGAGCACGCGCTCGAAGCAACGTAGCGCCGCGTCTCGCTCGCCGAATTCCTCGTGAAGAATGCCCAGATTGTAGTGGGCCGGCACCCAAGAAGGGTCGGCCGCCAGCGCTGACGCGAAAGCAGTGCGTGCCTCTTCGTGGCGCTCGAGCTCACCCAAGATCACACCCGAGTTACTCCACGCTTCGGCGGCGTCGTCGATGCCGAGCTCGACCGCACGGCGATAGGACTCGAGCGCGTCATGCAAGTGTCCTATGCGGCGCAGATAGTGCGCGCGATTGAAGTGTGCGAGCGCGAGCTCGGGATGCTCTCTACAGAGGCGCGTATAGACGACGACCGCTTCGCCAGGGCGGCCGAGTTGGTCGAACGTTGCGGCCAGGCGAAAGTAGGCGTCGGGATGTTTCGGATCGAGCTCTATCAGGCGGGACAACACCTTGGCGACCTCTAGCGGTCTGCCAATTTCGGTGTAGAACTCGGCCAACAACTCGAGGAGCGACGGTTCGCGATTGTTTTGCGCGACTGCCTGCAACAGCAATCGCTCGGCGTCGGCGGCACGGCGCTCACCGAGCAACTTGCGCGTTTCGGCGATCAGCGCGGCGTGGTCGGTCATTTCAAGCGGGTCACACCGACGGCGCGGTCGGCCTCGACGACGCGCATTTCCCAGAAGCCGATCGTATTTTTGCGCAGCACGACCTCCGGTGATTCGGCGCGGTAGAACCAACGGCCCTTCAGGCGCTGCTTCCAAACTTGACCGTTTTCGAGGCGAAACACCGTATCGCCCGTCCAGCCTCGGAATTCGCCAATCACGCGCGTGCGAATGCCTTCGGCGTCGGCCTTGGCTGCCTCTGCCTGCACGACTTCGTTCATGCGCCGGACTTCCGGCGCATCTCGGGCGGTGTACTTCACGATCCAGGCGTTCAGTGCCTCGAGCTCGGCAGCGCTCAACTTGTCGAGTCCGGCTGCACGGAATTCTTCCGCCGACATGAGGGTGCGAACGTCTGGACCTTCGCCGTGCGCTAGAGCGCCGACGGCTGTGCCAACGAGAACGAGGAGGAGGGAGCGCAAGTTCATGGCGCGCCACTGTATCGTATGACCCTGTGGTTGGGCCAACGCAGGGGTCTCGGTAGAGGATGGCGGCGCGTGTTTACTGCTCGGAATCATCGCGCGGGATGCCGATGGCAGGTTCTGCGGAACAAGTGGACCGTTGGCTGCTGATCGAGTATCGGCCGACGTGGCGAGCCAAGGCGACTACCGACAACGAACTCAATGCACGTGCTCGTGAATGGCTCGCCGACGAAGTGGAAAAGTCGGTGGCGCGCGGCGAACGGCCGCGCCTGCAGTTCATTCGGCAGCCGGAGAAGGATGAACCTGGCGTCACGCTGTTCGTTGCGACGCCCGAGGCGACGCGCCGCGTGCGGGTTGACAGCTACGATGCGTTGCTCGGTGTCGACCTCGATCGTCATGGCGAGCCGGTCGCAGAGCCACAGTTCTTCGTTTGTACGAATGGCCAGCGCGATCTCTGTTGTGCGCGTTTTGGATTGCCCACCTATGCGGCGTTGCGCACGCTGGTGGGCGACGCCGTGTGGCAAACCACCCACGTCGGCGGCCACCGCTTCGCACCGAACGTGGTCGTATTACCGCAGGGCGACGTGTACGGTCGTGTGCACGCCGAGGTCGTACCGCAGTTCTTGGCTGAGCTCGGATCGGGCAACGCATTCGATTGGCTGCGCGGCTCGAGCTTCGAGGTGCCGGCCGTGCAAGCCGCGCGGGGTTTTGTTCGTTCGGCGGCCGCGGTTCGCTCGGTCGTAGCGATGAACGCAGATCGGTTTCGCGTGACCTTCGATGACGACGCGAACGCTGACGTGGTGCTGGGCGCGGAAGAACTGGCGGTCGCCAGCTGTGACGACGTCCCCAAGCCAGTGCGCAGTTGGCGGCTAGCGGAGCAGCGACTGTAGGAACGCCGTCACGGCGGAGTTGAAGACCGTTGGGTCTTCCATGTTGACACCGTGCCCAACCGGCAGATCGGCGATCGTCAAGTGCGGCATCGTGCTCGCCGCATAGTTGCGCTTGGCCTGGAAACGCCGCTCGCGCGATCCGCACGCGAGCAGCGTCGGAACGGCGTTTTCTCCGAGCCGAGCGCGCACCGAAGCGTAGGGATTCGTGTCCGACAACGTGTTCGCGATGCCGATCGGATCGAGGCGAGCGGCATCGCGCATGAGCGCTTGATAGACGGAGTGTGGCAAGTGCTTGGCGTGCCTAGGATGCACCGCGATGGCCTCGATCGCAGCCAACCCCCCTTCACGAATGCGGCCCGCAGCGTGCAAAGCACCCGACCGCCAGGCGGTCTGCTCGGATACGTCGGCGAGGCCAGAACTGGAATTCGTGAACACCTGACCGATGACGCGCTCTGGATAGGTGAGTGCATAGCGCAGCGTGAGTCCGGCACCGAGCGAGTATCCGCACAGAAACATGCGATCGACGCCGAGATCCGTGCGAATGGCGTCGAGGGCAGCAACGTATGCTTCTGGACGATAAGCATTGGCGTCATCGGGTGCAGGCGAGTCGCCGTGGCCGTAGAGGTCGATGGTGACCGGCGTCGTGAGCTTGCCGAGCGCATCCAAGTTGTCGAGCCATTGCGCGCTGCTGGTGAGGAAGCCGTGTACGAGTAGCAGGTATGGCCCGGTGCCATCGTGCACGCGATAGAGAGGTTGCAACCGCCGCCTCCGACTTGACGATGACGGGATGCTAGAGCAGTGTCGCGGACCGTCCAATGGCCGTGTAACGGAATGAACGATTCCACCCGTGTTGGTCTGCACGCACCGGATTTGAAGCGGGAGCGTGTGTCGGTGACGCGACAGATGTCGGCGTCGCTGCCGCGCTTGCGCGCCGTGGCGCGGCAGAAAGGCCTCAAGATCCATCACCTGGGTGCCGGCTACCCGCACCCCGAGGTCACGGATCCGCGTACTTTTCTTGCGCACAAAGCGGCCTACTTCGAGCACCTACGCAGAAGGGAAGGCTTGAACGACGCCAATGCCCTACCCGAATACCTTCGCGAGTCGTTCGCCTACACCGATACGTTGGGGCCGCGTGAGCCGAGGGAGTCCTTTGCGGCGGTCTATGGTCACGATTGGAATCTCGACATCGATCCCGCGCACCTCATCCCAACCGTTGGCGCGACCGGTGGCATCAGTTTGTCGTGCGCGCTGTTCGAGCGGCCCGGCAAGCCGCTTGCCTACATTACGGATGCGCCTACGTACGCGGGATTCTTGGCGCGTGCACAGCTCAACCGGCACGCGCGCGTGTTCAGCGTCGAGATGGATGCCGAGGGCCCGATCATCGACCGCTTCCGGGCGCAAATCCGAGCGGCGCGCGCGGCCGGTTACTTCGTGCCGTTCTATTACACGATTCCCGACGGCCACAACCCTGCCGGTTTCTCGTTCAGCGCTGCGCGACGGCAAGCGGTGCTAGATGTTGCCACGGAAGAGGGCATTCTGATCTTGGAGGACGCCCCGTATCTCTACATCAACTACGCACCCGCGCCGGCGCGGCCGAAGCCATTCGTAGCGCTCGCGCCAGAACGCACGATTCATCTGTTTACGGGTTCGAAAATCGGCCTGCCGGGTCCGCGCGTGGGTTACATCTACAGCGAGGCTGAGGTCGAAATCGAAGGCGGCAAGCGCGCAGCGATCACCGAGCTACTGCTCACCGAGGCGAGCGCAGATATCTTGTTTCAGAATCCCGAGGCGTTGCATGGCTTCGATGCGTTGTTGCACGACGAAAGCATGGAGTTGCGCGAATCGCTCTGGCCAGTGGCAGAACGCAAGCTCGAAATCTATCGAGAAAATCGGCAGATCGTGCTGGATGGATTGGAACAGGGGCTCGGCGATGCCCCCGAGCGTTTCCGTTGGACGCATCCGGAAGCCGGATTTTTCACTGTATTCACTTTCTTGGGGGATCGCGTCACCACCGACGATGCCTTCATCGAACGCATGGTCGCCGAGTACGGCGTGGTCGTGATACCGATGTACGACTTCTACCCGGCCGATGCGCGTGCACGCAATCCGCGCGCGGGGCTCGATCAACTGCGTGTTTCGTTCTGCTTCAGCGAGAGTAGCGGTGACGAGCGCCGCCGCGATCTGCGCGAAGCCGTGACGGCCTTCTGTCGTGCGGCCCGCGCCGAAGCCGGGTGCTGATTGGCGTGACCGAGCCCATTCTCGTGGTCACCGCCGGCGGCACCATCGACAAGGTGTACTTCGACGCCAACAGCGAATTCGAGGTCGGCCGTTCGATGGTGGGCGAGCTCTTGAAGGAGGCGCACGTCCACGCTGAGTACGAAATCGTCGAAGTGCTACGTAAAGACAGCCTCGACATGACCGATGTCGACCGCGCGCTGGTGCGCGAAGCCATCGCGACGCGATCGCACGCGCGGGTGGTCGTCACCCATGGCACCGATACCATGACCGAAACGGCTGCCGCGCTCGCCGAGCTCGGCGAACGCACGATCGTCCTCACCGGCTCGCTCTCCCCGGCGCGGTTCGCCAACTCCGACGCCACGTTCAACGTCGGCATGGCGTTTGCCGCGGTGCAGACCCTGCCACCGGGGGTCTACATCGCCATGAACGGCCAGATTTTCGACGGTGCCAACGTGCGCAAGGACCGCGCCGCCAACCGCTTCGTCACCCGCTAATCCGCCCCGCACTTATTCTGCCCCGGAGCAACCACTTTGCCCCGGACTATCACCGAAAACGCGGCACTCAAGCGTGCAGTTGAATCACGGCAGTGGGAGCGGTCTTGCCTGCGATCTTCGGCGCCGAGCCACGTTGGTTGCCGTCAAGGTGTACACTCGTCCGGATTTAGGATGGAGGAGGGAACGTGGGCTACGACCTCGTCATCAAGAATGGCACCGTGGTCGACGGGTCGGGGGCACCGCGCTATCGCGCCGACGTCGCCGTCAAAGACGGTCGCATCGCCGCAATCGGCCGGGTGACGGCGCGCGGCAAGCAGACATTGGATGCCGAAGGCCACGTCGTCACACCCGGTTTCGTCGACGGCCACACGCACATGGATGCCCAAGTCTTCTGGGATCCGATCGGCTCTTGCTCCTGCTATCACGGTGTAACCACCGCCGTGATGGGCAACTGCGGTTTCACGCTCGCGCCATGCAAGCAGGCCGATGCCGACTACGTGTTTCGCAACTTGGAGCGCGCCGAGGACATCTCGCGTGAGTCGATGCTGACTGGCATCGACTGGTCTTGGGAAACCTTCCCGCAATTTCTCGATGCCGTCGATGCAGCGCCGAAGGGCATCAACTACGCGGGCTACATCGGCCACTCGGCGCTGCGCACGTATGTGATGGGTGAGCGCGCGTTCAGCGAAGCGGCGAGCGATGACGACTTGAAGCGCATGTGTGCCACCGTCAAAGACGCCATCGGTGCCGGTGCCATCGGCTTTTCGACGTCGCGCACGCACAACCACATCACCGCCGATGAACGGCCGGTGGCGAGTAGGATCGCCACCTGGGACGAGGTGCGCGCCATCGTCAACGCGATGGGCGAAACCGGCGCAGGGATCTTCGAGATTGCCGGTGAGACCGTCGGTCGCGACCCGGAACGAAAGCGCGACTACTTCGACCGCTTGAAGAACCTCGCCGTCGAGTCCGGTGTGCCGATGACGTTCGGCATGTTCTCGGTGCGTGTGGCACCGGATTTCTGGCGCCCGTATTTCGAGCTCGCCGACCAGACCGCACAGGCCGGTGGCCGTATCGCGATCCAGGCGCATTCGCGTGCGCTCAACGTGCTGCTGTCGTTCGAAGCGCACACGCCGTTCGACAAGTGGGACGTGTGGCGCGAGTTGCGTGCGCTTCCCCTCGAAACGCAGAAGCAGCGCTTGCGCGACCCCGCATTCAAGCAGCGCTTGGTGGATGTGGCGAGCGCCCCGTACACCGGACCACGCATCGTCGGTGCCGAAGCGCGGCCGCCAGAGTGGGAATGGGTTTATCCGATGGCGAGCATGGCAGCCACGGACGCTTCGATGGCGGATCTCGCCAAGCAGCGCGGCGTGCATCCGGCCGAGCTCATGATCGATCTCGCGCTCGAGCACGACTTCAAGATCTTCTTCCGGCAACCGATCGCGAACGAAGATCAGGGCGACGTGCTCGAGATGATGAAGCACCCGCGTTCGGTGGTGACGTTCTCCGATTCCGGGGCGCACGTTGCACAAATCATGGACAGCTCGCTGCAAACCCATCTGCTCTCGCACTGGGTGCGCGAGAAGCGCGCGTTCACGCTCGAAGATGCGGTGCGACTCATCACCTTCGACACCGCTTCCCTGTGGGGTATGCATGATCGCGGTCTGCTGCGAGTAGGTATGGCGGCGGATTTCGCGGTCTTCGATCCGGATACCATCGCACCTAGGCTACCCGAGGTGGTGCACGATCTGCCGGCCGGCGCAAAGCGGCTCAAGCAGACCGCGGATGGCATGCTCGCTACGATCGTCGGCGGCCAGATCGTGCTGAACAACAATGAGCATACCGGTGCGCTACCAGGCCAGTTGCTGCGCGGCCCGCTTGCAGTCGGCTAGGCACCAACGGAGGAACGATGGCTGAGTTCGATTTGGTAGTTCGCGGCGGCGAGGTGATCGACGGCACGGGCCGGGCGGCGTTTGCGGGCGACGTCGCGGTGCGCGACGGTCGGATCGTCGAGGTGGGGTCAGTTGCCGGCAAGGGACGCAACGAAATCGACGCCGCAGGGGCCATCGTCACCCCAGGCTTCGTCGACATTCACACGCACTACGACGGCCAAGTGACGTGGGATTCGCGTCTCACCCCATCGAGCTATCACGGCGTCACCACGGCGGTCATGGGCAACTGCGGGGTTGGCTTTGCGCCGGTGCGCAAGGAACATCACCATCTGTTGATCGAACTCATGGAAGGGGTCGAGGACATTCCCGGCATCGCGCTGCATGAGGGCCTGCCGTGGGCTTGGGAGAGCTTCCCGGATTACCTCGATTTCTTGGGCAAACGTCGCTTCGACATGGACGTGGGCGCGCAATTGCCGCATGCGGCACTACGTGTGTACGTCATGGGCGAGCGCGGCGCGAACCGCGAGCCGGCTACGGCGGACGACGTTACCGCCATGCGCAGACTCGCGGCCGCCGCGGCCAAAGCCGGCGCGCTCGGCTTCTCGACTTCACGTACGCTCAATCACCGCAGCAGCAAAGGTGCACCCACGCCATCGCTCACGGCCGCCGCCGAAGAACTAGTCGGCATTGCCAAGGGGCTCGAGGATGCCGGGCGCGGCGTGCTGGAACTCATTTCGGACTTCGCCGATCTCGACTACGAGTTTGGTTTGCTCGAGCGCATGGCGAAGGAAAGCCATCGCCCGATCACCGTATCGTTGGCTCAGGGACTATCTCCGAATGGCTGGCGCAAGATCCTTGGTCGCATCGAGGGCGCGTCCCAGCAAGGCATGGCGATCATGGGTCAGGTCGCGCCGCGACCGATCGGCATCATTCTCGGATTGTCGGCGACGATGAATCCGATTCTGTTGCATCCGAGTTACGCCGCGATCGCAAAGTTGCCCCTCGATGAGCGCGTCGAGCGGCTTGCCGATCCGGCCATGAAGGCCAAGCTTCTGAGCGAAAGCCCGTCTGGCACCTATGAACGGCTGAAGCACTTCATCGGCAACTTCGACCGCATTTGGCTGATGACCGATCCGCCGGACTACGAACCGCGTCCGGAAGACTCGATTGCCGCGCGAGCCCGGGCCGAGGGCCGTGAGCCGCTCGAGTACGTCTACGATCTTTTGTTGCGCGACGGCGGTAAGCAACTCTTCTTTACGCCGTTTGCCAACTACGCCGAATTCAACCTCGATTGCTGCTACGACATGATCTTGAACGAGCATTGCGTAATGGGACTCGGTGACGGCGGCGCGCACGTGGGCACGATCTGTGACGGCAGCTTCCCTACCTATCTGCTCGCGCATTGGGGACGCGATCGCAACCGCGGTGCACGCATTCCGCTCGAAACGTTGGTCAAGCGGCAGACGCACGACACTGCGAGCGCGGTTGGACTCACCGACCGCGGTGTCCTCGCGCCCGGCAAGAAGGCCGACATCAATGTCATCGACTTTGCCAATCTTCGTGTGCGTGCGCCCACCATGGTGCGGGATCTGCCGGCGGGTGGGGCGCGGCTGATGCAGAAGGCCGATGGATACGTGGCCACGATCGTGGCCGGAGAAGTCACCTACCGGTCGGGCGAGCCGACCGAGGCGCTGCCGGGGCGACTCGTCCGTTAGTGACGCACGTGCGCGGTAAGCCTTACCGTGCCTGACTCAATTCTCACGTTCGATCTGGGTACCACCCGGCTGAAGGTGGCGTTGTACTCGATACGCGGCCGCTTGCTCGGTATGCGCGACGCACGGCACGACGAGCATCGAGCCGGAGAGTTCACGTGGCAAAGCGCAGACTCATGGTGGAGCGATGCCGTTCGGCTGACACGAGATCTGCTTGGTGCGAAACCTTGCAACATAGTGGCGGTGTCGCTCAGCGGCCGCGGCAACGCGGCCATTTTCGTTGGCCGGAACGGCGAGGTGATCGGCGACCCATGGAGCGACCTGCGCCATGCGCGCGAACTCCAGGATCTCGTCCAATGGCGGCGCGGCGGCTACAACCTGTCGAATTATGCAATGGCGCTGCTTGCCAAGCGTCAGTGGTTCGTCGCCAACGGACCCACCAAGGCGCGCGGATTACGGCATGTGCTCTACGGTAAGGACTTCCTGTTGTTTCGTCTGACTGGCCTGGCGGTCACGGATTGGACGTCTGGTCCCGATGCACCGCAATGGGATCCGCGCGCCCTCGACCACACCGACACACCAGCGTCGCAAGTGCCGCGCCCCGCGCTGCCCTGGGAAATCGCGGGCGAGGTCACGCGCGATGCGGCCCTGGCACTCGGTGTGCCTGCCGGTACGCCGGTGGTGGTGGGTGCGCACGACGGCATTTGCGCGAACGTTGGCTGCGGGGCAGGGGGTTTGGGGAGCTACGCCATCACGCTCGGCACGCACGCGGTGGTCCGTACCGTGCAAGCCGAGCTTCCCACGCGTGCATATCGCTTCTATGGACTGCCGCCCGATCGACACGTGATCGGCGGCAATGGGCTCATGGGCGGTCGCGCGGCCGATTGGTTTCTCGATCTCGTGTTCGGGACGAACGATCGCGCACGGCGACGGCACTTCAATGCCATGGACCGTGCGGCAGCCGCCGTCGAAGACGGCGCCGATGGCGTGCGGTTTCTGCCATTTCTGGCCGGCCGCGTTGCGCCGGATCGACGACCCGGCGCGCGTGCTGCGTTCGTGGGCCTCGATAGTCGGCACGATCGGGCAACGCTGTACCGCGCTGTGCTGGAGGGCACGGCTTTCGCGGTGCGCGATATTTTCGAGCAGATCGTTGGTTGGTGCGGAATGCCGCAGGTGGTGCGCTTGAGCGGGAGCGGTGCCCGAAGTGCGGTTTGGTGTGAGCTGCTCGCGAACATACTCGATGCATCATTGGAAGTCTCCGACGATGCAGTAGAGGGGCGAGGTGCCGCAATCTTCGCGGCGGTGGCACTTGGCTTGCACGCCGACTACGACGCCGCTGCCCGCGCGATGGTGCATATCCGTCATCGCTACGAGCCGACCGCCGATCGGGTGCGCGGATACCAGTCGCACCACCGCGATTGGTGCGTTGCGGTGGACGCCAATCGAGCCACCGACCGCTGAGAAGAGATCAGAGCCAGGCGACGAACGCGGGTGACGGTACCCGACCAATGACTTCGGGGGAGCGGGGCAGCGTGTCGCCGCTCAAGCGGTAGACCACCACGTTGTCGCTGTCGCGGTTGGCGATGGCGAGATGGGTACCGTCGGGCGACAGCGCGAAGTGACGAGGGTGCGCGCCACGTGTCGGCAGCCAAGCCGGCGTGCCGCCGCTCAGTGGCAATCGCGTCACCGAGTCGTGGCCACGGTTTCCCACCCAGGCCACGTCGGCCGCGAGCACGATTTCGCTCGCGAAGCTGGGGCCCTGGAAAGCCGATGGCAGCGACGGCATCCAGTGAAGCGACTTCAACTCACCTTGGCGCCCGATCTCGAATATCTCGACCGTATTGTCGAGCTCGTGGGCAACGACGGCTCGCTCACCTTTGGCATCGAGCGCGATGTGTCGCGGGCCTGAGCCGGGTCGGGCGGTAGACCCCTCGCGGCGGTGGATGCCGTCCCCGACGACGCAATAGTGTTCGATGCGATCGGTACCGAGGTCGGTGACATACACATCGCGGCCGTTCGGATGGATGGCGACGCAATGCGGGTGCGGCGCGGATTGGCGGCGCGGGTGCACTGAACTACCCGCGTGTTGGAGCATGGTCGGCACGGCTACCAGCTCGCCGCTTGCGATCAACGGATAGACGACCACGTTGGCAGAACCGTAGCACGCAATCCAAAGCCACCGAGCATCTGGCGTCACTGCTGCGTGGCACGGCAATCGACCAGGAAGTGCGACCGTGTCGATCAGCCTGAGCCCTGAATCGAGAATCTCCACGCGGCTGAGCAGGCCTTCGGCGCGTGGGCGTTCGCCAACCACGTAGGCCGTGATTCGGTCCGGATGAAATGCGACGAAAGAAGGATCGTCGAGCGCGAGGGTGTCGACGATGCCGAGACCGCCGCCCGCTTGCTGCGCCATCACGTACAAGCCATTGGCATTGCGATCGGTGGTGTAGGTGCCGATCAAGAGCCGGTGCTGCAGCACTGAGGTATGCTCCACGGCGCGATCCTTTGCCGGTGGTGGTGCTCGACGATGCCGAGCTAGCCGTGCCGCTCGCGCAGGCGCTGTGCGCGGGTGGCATCGGTGGGATGGAAATCACGTTCCGAACACCGGCGGCTGCTGCTGCCATTACGGCGGTGCGCAAGTCGGCCACTCCCATCCGGCTCGGCGCGGGTACGCTGCGGACGCCCGCTGACGTCGAGCGCGCCGTCGGGGCCGGTGCAGAATTCGGTGTCAGCCCCGGTGCAACGCAAGCATTGATTGCCGCCGTGCGCGGCGCACGGTTCCCGTGGCTACCTGGGGCCGCAACCGCCAGCGAGGCGATGGTGCTCGCGGCAGCCGAATTCACGATGTTGAAGATGTTTCCCGCGAGCTTAGCGTCGATCGATGCGTATGCGGGCCCACTGCCGGACGTACGCTGGGTGCCCACCGGTGGTGTCGATGCCTCGAATCTCGCGCACTACCTCGAGCGGCCGAACGTGGTTGGCGTGTCGGGTACGTGGATTGCGCCACGCGCGCTCATCGCGGCACGCGACTTCACCGCCATCGAGCGGCGTGCGCGCGAGGCGTCGCAGCTCGCCGAATCGACGCGCGCCTGCCTATGATCGACACATGAACGTCAACATCCTCAAAGGCGGGCAGGTATACGACGCCGAGGCGCATCGGTTCGCAGTCGCCGACGTCCTGATCGAGGATGGCCGCATCGTACGCATCGGCAAAATCGATGCGCCGCCCACGGCAACGATCGTGGACACCCATGGCGCGTACGTCGCGCCCGGGTTCATCGATAGCCACGTGCACGTCTTCAGCCATCCGTTGTTTCACCATTCGCGCCTCGCAGCGGACCGCGTTGGCGTGCAACAAGGCGTCGCCTGCGTCGTGGACGCCGGCTCGTCAGGCGCAGTCACGATCGATGCATTCCCGACGTTCGTGCGCGATACCCAACGCACGGCGACGTATGCATTCATCAACATCGGATCACCGGGGTTGCCGAACCTGGGCGGCGGTCACTCGTCGCGGCCAGAGCTGCTCGATCTGCCGGGTGTAGTGAAGGCGTTCGGTCGACATGGCGACTGGTTGCTCGGTGTCAAAGTACTCGCGTCCGCGTCCCATACCGGCGCCTATGGTGAGCAGGCCGTGCGCATGGCGCGTAAGGCCGCCGAGCTGGTGGGCAGACCGCTGATGCTGCACATCGGCAATGCGCCGCCGGTAGTGGATGACGTACTCGACTTGCTGCGGCCCGGCGACATCGTGACGCACGCGTATCACGGCAAAGTCGGTGGTGTATTGACCCATGGCGGCAAGGTGCTGCCGGCATTTCGTGCTGCCGTGGAGCGGGGTGTATGGGTGGACATTGCCCACGGCCGTGCATCATTCAGCTTTTCGACCTGCGCGCGTGCGCTCGAGCAGGGCATGCCGGTGCACTCGATATCCAGCGACCTGCACGCCGGTAACGTCAATCGATACGTGGTTTCATTGTCGCGCACCATGAGCAAGTTGTTGGCGCTCGGGCTGAGCTTGGCGGACACCGTGCGGGCGGTCACGGCGACACCTGCGAAAATGCTCGGCGTCGATGCTCACGGTTTCGGGCGCTTGCAGCCAGGTGACCCGGCGCACGTCACCGTGTTCGAAGTACGCGACGAACCGCGCGAGGTTGAAGATGCCGAAGGCGACAGGCGCACGCTCGAGCAGTGGATTGAGCCGCGCTACGTGTACGTAGGCGGTGAACGCCACGATGTGAGTGCGCCGCTATGACCGATGTCTTGGCACGGTTGGGCGTTCCGAGCATCGTCAATGCGGCCGGCAAGCTCACGGCGCTGGGCGGGAGCGCGCAGCACACGGAGGTAGCGGCCGCACAAGCTGGAGCCGCGCAGGTGCACGTCGAGATACAGGCCCTTCGCGACGCAGTGGGCAAGCACATCGCCACGCTGACCGGTGCGGAGTCAGCGTGCGTGACAACGGGCGCCGCGGCTGGCATTGCGATATCAGTCGCGGCATGCATCACCGGCACTGATCTTTCGCGCGTGTATGCGCTTCCTGACGTCGGTGGCCGACCGAACGGCGTATTGCTGCAAGCGGGACACGACATCGACTTTGGTGCGCAGGTGACCCAGATGATTCGCCTTGGAGGCGGTCGGCCGATAATTGTCGGCACGAAGGAGCGCGTGAAATCGGCCGACTTCGATCATGCATTGGCCGATTGCGACGAGATTGTCGCGATGCTGTTCGTTCAATCGCATCACTGCCTGCAACAGGACCGATTCCCGCTCGAACGATGCGTGGGGCGGTGCCATGCGGTTGATATTCCTGTCATCGTCGACGCAGCGGCCGAGGAGGATTTGCGCCATTACGTGGCTGTTGGCGCCGATCTCGTCACCTACTCGGGCGGCAAAGCATTCAGCGGCCCCACCTCCGGGTTCATCGCAGGTCGCCATGACTTGATCGCGGCTTGCGAACTACAGCAGCGCGGCATAGCGCGCACGATGAAGGTGGGCAAAGAGCAGTTGGTGGGTCTGCACGCGGCGCTGGAACGCTATGTAGCGCGGGACGCGGTTGTGGTCGCGAAAGAGAGGGCCGCAGTGCTCGATGTGCTGATGGTGGGTTTGGCTACCATTCCGGGAATCAGTGTCACCCGTCACCGCGATGAAGCCGGCCGCAACATCGAGCGCATCGCACTGCGTTGCCGCGGCGATCTGCGCCAATTGATACGCGACCTGGCTGCCGGATCGCCATCGATCCGTACACGCAACCATCACATCGACGACGGCTACGTGTTGATCGACCCGCGTGAGATCGATACCGACCAAGCGCACACGATTGTCACCCGTGTACGCGAGATACTGAGCTCGTGATGCACGGTCTCACGGCGGCAGATCGCGCTCGATTTCTCGACGACGGCTTCATCGTAGTATCGGATGTCGTGCCCGCGGCGTTGTGCGCACGTGTGGTCGCAGCCACATGCGAATTCGTTGGCGTCGATGAAGGCGATGTGGAGAGCTTCGCGCGCTACCGTGCACAGGGCCATGGCATAGTGCCCTTGCATCACCACCAGGCGCTGTGGGATGTGCGGCAGCTGCCACGCCTTCATGCCATCTTCGCCTTTCTGTACGGCACCGAGCGCTTGTGGGTGAGCCACGATCGGGTGTCGTTCAAGATACCCGCACGGCTGCATCCCGACGGATTTCGAATGGATGCCGTGCATTGGGACGGCGATCCACGCGCGCTGGCCGGTTCGGATCGTGGTAATCCCGGCGCGGCGCGAGGGGGTCGAAGTCTCGCGATGCAAGGCCTCGTGTACTTGACCGACACACCGGCCGAAAAGGGCGCGTTCGCGATGGTGCCCGGTCTGTACCGGACGCTGGAAGATTGGTTGTCGGTGCCCAGAACCGATATGGAGTTGCGGCGGCCCGATGTCTCCGACTACGAGCTTGTACCCGTGCCCGGACGGCAGGGTTCGCTGGTCGTATGGAACCGCTTGATGCCGCATACGAGCCTCGCGAACGAGACCGACCAACCGCGCCTCGTGCAGTACGTGACGATGACGCCGGCGCGCAGCGATGCGGCGGTCGAGCGTGAGGCGTTGGTGCGGGGCTGCGTCGAGAAACGGCCGCCGGCCTGGGCGCTGCGGCAGCGCGTCTCGGGTCAGCTCGATCCGGAACCGGGGCCGCCGGTCGAGCTAACGGCGCTGGGACGCAAACTAACGGGGTTGGAGGATTGGGATTGATTGGTTGCCGTATTCGGGTCGCAGGCACGTGCGGCGACTCGACGATGCGGGCCGAACATACTCGAGGTCGGGAAGAAGCTCGGATTGAAGTAATGGCGCGCCCGGAGAGACTCGAACTCCCGACACCCAGGTTCGAAGCCTGGTGCTCTATCCAGCTGAGCTACGGGCGCGAAGATCGGCGATTCTACAGAGAGCAGCCGTCCGTGGCGCGTGGAACCAGCCCCGAGATTCAACAGAGCAGCCATCCCTGGCGCTTGGTTCCTGCCGCGGAATCAACGCCGGGCGATCGCTCGCTGCGCTCGCTCATAGTCGCCCGGCTTCCGCGGCGCCCGCCGCAGTGCGGCGGGCCCGGGCGTTCGCGACTGCACGAGCAATGCTCGTGCTCGCCTGCGGCGACCGCCGCTCACCCAGCTGAGCTACGGGCGCGAAGATCGGCGATTCTACAGAGAGCAGCCGTCCATGGCGCTTGGAACCAGCCCCGAGATTCAACAGAGCAGCCATCCCTGGCGCTTGGTTCCTGCCGCGGAATCAACGCCGGGCGATGGCGCGTCGGTTAGGCGCACTGCAGCTAGCAGCCGTCCAAGACGCTTGGGACCGTCCCCCCTACGTGAGCAGTGCTCGTGGCAATCGCATCACCGCGCGCAGCCCCTGCCCCGGTGCGTTGTCGTCGAGCGTCAGCGTGCCGCCGTGCAGACGGGCGACTGCGTGCACCAGGCTGAGCCCGAGGCCGGCGCCATCGGTCGAGCGTGCATCATCGAGACGCACGAAGCGCGCCAGCACGCGCTCGCGATCGGCTGCCGGAATGCCCGGCCCGTGATCGTCCACCGAAAGCACGCACTGGTCACCCTCCGCCCGTAGCGATAACGCCACGTGGCTGTTGGGCGGCGCGTAGCGGCTCGCGTTTTCTAGTAGGTTGGCAATGGCTTGCGAAAGTAACTCGCGATGACCGTCGACGCGACAATCGGGTGCCAAGTGGATGTCGAGCGCCATGTGTTTGGCTTCGAACAGAGGCTCGTAGAGCTCGGCGATGGTACTTGCGATCGTGGCTAGATCGAGCGCTTCGAAGTGCTCATGACCGAGACCGGATTCGGCCCTCGCGATGTCGAGCAGCGCATTCAACGTCGCCTGCACCGATTGCACGTCGACCAGTGCCTGACCGAGCGCCGCGCCTTGTGGTGAGTTTTCGCCGCTGTCGTGCAGGGCGAGCTCGAGTCCCGACCGCAGCCGCGTGAGTGGACGCTTCAGATCGTGCGCTACGCTGTCGGTTACGGTGCGCATGGTCGTCATCAACAACTCGATGCGGTCGAGCATCGCGTTCACCGCGTGTGCGAGGCGATCGAATTCGTCATCACCGTGCTCCGGTACGCGTTCGTTGAGGTCGCCGGCCATGATCGACTCGGTGGTTGCGACGACCGTTGCGATACGGCGCATCAAGTATCGTGACAACAACTGCCCGCCGATGAACATGAGGATGGCGGCGATCAGAGCGATCAAGAGCAGTGTGCGCACCGTGAGCGACGCCAGCAGCGATCGAGCCTTGAGATCGCGGCCGACCAACAGCTGCATGCCGCCGGGAAGCACGAACGCGCGCAGCCCCACCACGGTGGGTGTGGTCGAATCCTCGCGGTAAAGGTCGAGTGTCTGCCATCGGCCGTCCACCACGATGACCGGCGGCCATTGCTGGAGATTCCCGGCCATGCGGCGGCCGAACGCGTCGGTGAGCAGATACACCGCGTCCGGCTCGGACCCGGTCACGCGACTACGAATGGCGGTCACCAGCGCGGCGTAGCCGTCGCGATTGAACTGCTCGGCAAGCCCGCGTAGCTCCGCTTCCACGGTGCTCTG
>QJXZ01000175.1 GCA_003248125.1 Gammaproteobacteria bacterium
CAAAGCTCATGACTACGTTGAAACGGGCCCTCACCTGATGATCATCGTGCCGAAAGCAGCCCTGGAAGGCATCAACGATGACCCAACGAAAGGTGGGCCTTATGTGATGTGGAAAGACACCGACTACGCACACCTAATGGTGCCGGTGAACTAAGCCCGAGAGTAAGATTTGTCGCCAAAATGCGGAGTGGCCGTCGGTAGGACGGCTGTTTCGGCTGGCTGACCCAGTCTTCAAGCGCTCCCGTAGCGGCGTATCAGGTGGCTCGACCAGCATCGAGCGCCCCGCAACCCAGCCGCCCAAGCCTCGTCTTCGGTACAGAACCAGCGTTCGCCTTTCGCGGTGTTGATCTGGGTTGCTTAGTAGTAGCGTTGCCCGGGCACGTGGTAGATGCGGTCGCCCTTGCTGTTGATGTTGCCTTTGATCTCACAGCGACGACTTTCGGGGACGGCAGACTCACCGCCGTTGCATCGCCACTCCCACGGTGGGACTCGTTGCGACTCCGGCAAGCTCCATCGATCTCGTCTGCAACGCGATGTTGCGAGCGTAGGTGAATCTCAAACTGCTAACCGGACTCCGCCGGTGTCAACTACTCGGCTTACGTCGATCCGACTGGGATGCGAAGCGCGAGCGACTCACGGTAAGTGGCGCGAAGAAGGGCAAAACGGTCGTGTACAGAGCGCCAGGATTGAAGGCAGTCGACGCGTGCATCGAGTTGCAAGGCGACGATGTTGCATCACTGCACGTCCTCGCGAACCGAAATGGCTCCCGCTACACGTGGGACGGATTCCGCAGTATCTGGCATCGTACGATGTCGAAGTTCATCGAGCATGGTGGCGAACGATTCACCGAGCACGATCTACGCGCAAAGGTCGCGTCGGACTCGGAGAGCTTGGAATCAGCAGCCAATCGACTTGGACACCAGCAACAAAGCACCACGAAACGCGTGTAATCAAGAAAACCGGTTCAGGTCACCGTGCTGGATCGGGGCGAGTCTCACGAGCGGTGAGACAGCTCTGATTTCGTGAGACAAGGGGTTAGTGCGAATTTGCTCTAACCCTTTGTCTTATTGGCTCCGCCTGCTGGGCTCGAACCAGCGACCCGCTGATTAACAGTCAGCTGCTCTACCAACTGAGCTAAGGCGGAATAGTCGGTCGGGTGGCGAATTCTAGGCCGCCAGGACCGTTTTGCAAGCCGGAGCCTACCGCCTTCGTTTCGCAGCCAGCGCCGGCAGCTTGAAATTGTCCCAGGTCACAATGTGCTCTGGCTCAACTACGACCCAGCGTCGGTTCTTGCCGCCCGCGGATGCGCTATTCGGTGGCGGGTCATCGGCAGGCGGTCGCCCGTGGCCACCGTTGTACTTGATGCCCATCTGGCGGCGGGCTTCCGCGAGATGAGGGTCCGTGGACTCGGCCGCTGCGTCCTCCAGCACGACGCCCCGGCCCTGAATCATCACGGCCTGTAGCTCGGGGAACTTCTCGTTGCGATCGACGATGACCGTGCACGCGCTGTTGCGCCGCAGGTTCACCACTTTCTGGCCGCGGCCATAGAAGTAGATGCGTCGGCCGGCCCAGCCAAACCACATGGGCGTCAGGTTGATGCGGCGTCCCGGGCCGATGGTCGCGATGCGCATGTTCCATTGCGTGGTCATCAGCTCTTCGATCTGGGGCAGTGTGAGTGCCAGCTCGCGCGGCAGCGCCATTGCGTCATCCCTTCGATTTTTCGGTGTACCAGCATACCGATTCGGGAGGGGCCTTGGCGAAGACCACAGCAGCGGAAAGGTGGATGTAGCAGCGCGCTATGCAACGTCGTGCCGAGACCGGCCGTCGAGTCCGAATTCACAAGCCGCGTTTGACGCGATTACCGAGCCACCAGAGCAGCGGTGCAATCGCAAGCAACGCCAGGCTGACCGGGGTGGCACGTAACACAGTGAAGACCATGTCGGCGATCTCCGGAAATCGTACCCAGCCTCGCGGAATGAGGTGCCAATCGATGGCGATATTGAGCAGATTGAGCCGTGGCCAGGTATCCGTCTGCAGCCATGTGACGAATTGATCGAGCAGGATCAGGGCGCAGCCGATCCCGGCCGCGAGCGCCGTCGTATATAGAAGGTACATGCTGAAGCGGAGCAGCATGGGCGAATCGTAGTCCAGCGCGCCGGCAACGACGTAGATCGTAGTCGCACCGTGATTGCGACGGGCGGCTCGTGGTGCCGACACGGTAGAATGCGACGCTCGCCGATTTCGAATCGTCATGACCCGACCCCGCAACGAGTTCCACGTGCATGCCCGGTACAAGCCGGCCGGGGATCAGCCGAGCGCTATCGAAGGGTTGGTCGAGGGGCTCGAGTCTGGGCTCGCGGCGCAGACGTTGCTGGGGGTCACGGGTTCCGGGAAGACATACAGCGTTGCCTGTGTCATCGAACACGTTCAACGTCCAACGCTCGTCCTCGCGCCAAACAAGACCCTTGCCGCGCAGCTCTACGGCGAGTTCAAGGAGTTCTTTCCGAACAACGCGGTCGAGTACTTCGTGTCCTACTACGACTACTACCAGCCGGAGGCGTACGTACCGTCGTCAGATACCTATATCGAGAAAGATGCATCGATCAACGCGCACATTGAACAGATGCGGCTGTCTGCCACCAAGGCCATCATCGAGCGTCGCGACACCGTGATCGTCGCATCGGTTTCGGCGATCTACGGTCTCGGTGACCCCGGTTCGTATTTGAAGATGGTGCTGCATCTCGATCGCGGTGACCGGGTAGATCAACGTTACATCCTGGTGCGTTTGGCGGAGTTGCAGTACACGCGCAACGACATGGCGTTTCAGCGCGGCACCTATCGCGTGCGCGGCGACGTAATCGACATCTTCCCGGCCGAAAGCGAAAAGGAAGCCGTACGCGTAGAGCTGTTTGACGATGAGATCGAGAACCTCTCGGTATTCGATCCGCTGACCGGTGAAGTGGTGAACCGGGTGCCGCGGTACACCATCTTTCCGAAGACGCACTACGTGACACCGAAGGAACGCATCCTCGCCGTGATCGACGACATCAAGGATGAACTGCAAGATCGACTCAAGTGGCTCACCGATCACCACAAGCTGGTGGAAGCGCAGCGACTCGAACAGCGCACCCGCTTCGACCTCGAGATGATCCGCGAACTCGGTTACTGCTCGGGCATAGAGAACTACTCGCGCTATCTGTCGGGACGTCAACCGGGCGAACCGCCGCCGACGCTGTTCGACTACCTGCCGAAAGATGCACTGCTCATCGTCGACGAGTCACATGTGACGATTCCGCAGATCGGAGGCATGTACAAAGGCGACCGGTCGCGTAAAGAAACGTTGGTGGAGTACGGGTTCCGCTTGCCGTCGGCGCTCGACAACCGGCCGCTGAGATTCGATGAGTGGGAAGCACTTGCGCCGCAGATGATCTTCGTTTCGGCAACGCCTGGGCCGTACGAGGAGCAACACGCGGGACAGGTGGTGGAGCAGGTCGTGCGACCGACCGGCCTGGTCGACCCCGAGGTGGAAGTGCGACCGGCCTCGCATCAGGTGGACGATCTGTTCGAGGAAATCCGTCAGACCGTGGCGCAGAACGAACGCGTGCTGG
>QJXZ01000022.1 GCA_003248125.1 Gammaproteobacteria bacterium
AACATCAGATCGGTGTGGGGTTCACGATCGAGGACGAGTTCGGCAATCGCCTCGGCAGCCGGTTGACGGCGCTCGATCGCGTCGGCGTATACGTACCCGGAGGCCAAGCCGCGTATCCGTCGTCCGTGCTGATGACGGTGGTGCCCGCGCGGGTCGCGGGCGTCGGTGAGATCGTGGTCACGGTGCCAACGCCAAGAGGCGATCGCCAATCGATCGTACTTGCCGCGCTCGCGATTGCAGGTGTCGATCGCGTGCTCACCATCGGCGGTGCTCAGGCAATCGCCGCGCTGGCCTACGGCACGGAGTCGATTCAGCGAGTCGACAAAATTGTGGGTCCCGGGGGCGCTTACGTCGCGGCTGCCAAGCAGCTCGTGTTCGGACCGGTAGGCATCGACTCGATTGCCGGTCCAAGCGAGATCGTGGTCGTTGCCGATGGGTCTGCACCGGCAAATTGGGTGGCCCTCGACCTGTTCTCACAAGCGGAGCACGACGCCTCCGCTCAGGCGATTTTGTTGTGTCCTGACGCGGCATACATCGACCGCGTCGCCGTCGAACTGGAAGCTGAGCTCGGCAGCATGCCGCGCGCAGAGGTGATTCGTGCATCGATCGAACGCCGTGGCGCACTGATTCGAACGCGCGACCTCGCCGACGCGATCGGTATCGCCAACCGGATCGCGCCAGAGCACCTGCAACTCGCGGTTCGAGACCCAGAGGCGTTGTTGCCAACGGTGAAGCATGCGGGTGCGATCTTCCTCGGCGCGCGCGCCGCGGAAACCTTCGGCGATTACGTGGCCGGCCCGAGTCACGTGTTGCCGACCTTCGGCACGGCCCGATTTGCGTCGCCGCTCGGCGTCTACGACTTTCAGAAGCGCAGCTCGATTATTGCCATTTCGGCGCGTGGCGCCGCCGCGCTCGCTGCGTCAGCCGCGACGATGGCACGCGGCGAAGGCTTGTATGCACATGCCCGTGCGGCGGAAGCGAGGAACACTGGCGACGCCGGCGAGAATGAGCCGCGGTGAACGCTACGGCGGCGGTCGTGTCCCGGCGATCGCTGCCAAGGAGAGACGCTGATTGCCGCGCATTATCTCGATTTGCATCTCTGCGCCCGGCTCTGTCATCGCGATCTGGCGCGACACGGCGCGTGCGTTCATGGCCGGTTGTCGGTTGACGCTGAGCAGATAGTCGCCGGGGCGAACACCTGCTGCCGCCGCGGGCGATCCGGGCACCACAGATGCTATGCGAAGGCCGCCGTGCTCGACCGAGTTGGCCGTGATTTCCACGCCGAGATAGCCGCGGATCACATGGCCTTCGGTGACGATCATGTCGAGCACTGACATCGCAAGCTTCGATGGGATCGCGAACCCGATGCCCTGATATCCGCCGGTACGGCTGAAGATCAGCGAGTTGATGCCTACGAGACGTCCCTTGGTGTCGATCAGTGCACCGCCCGAGTTGCCTGGATTGATCGCGGCATCGGTTTGCAGAAAATCTTCATAAGCGCTGGTCGTGAAGCCGTAGCGGCCCTTTGCGCTGATGATGCCCATCGACACAGTCTGGCCGAAACCGAACGGATTGCCGATGGCGAGCACTTGATCGCCCACGCGTGCGGCGTCAGACGACCCCATGGCGATCGGATCTAGGGCAGTCTCGTCGACGCGAATGACCGCGAGGTCGGTTTCTGGGTCGACGCCCACGACCTCAGCGGCCACCGTGTGGCCGTCGTGGAACGCGACCAGAATTTCGTCGGCGTCGGCGATGACGTGGGCATTGGTGAGGATGTACCCATCGCTCTTGACGATCACGCCAGAGCCCAAGGAGTTCTGCACCCGGTTCGAGTCGGAGAAACCCTCGCACAGCTCCCGGAACTGTGGCAGCTCGCAGAGCGGGTGTCGTCGTGCGCGAACTACCTTCGACGAGTAAATGTTGACGACCGACGGCGCGGCTGCGTCGACCGCCGCGGCGAACCCGTCCCGCGGCTCGAATGGTCCTGCGCGAAACAACGCGAGTAGACCGAAGCCGATCGCGGCACCGATCAGCGCAGGAACCAATACGAGACGAGCCCAGCGTGACATGGGGTCAGTCTAACAGCGTGCCCGAATCACACGTCGTACCGTAGGAGCAAAGGGCCGATCGCGATAGAGTGCGCGCTTCGTTTTTTTCCGTAGGTGGCATGAAACCCAGCGAGCGCTACGCACATCATGTCGAGTTGCCGGGGTTTGCTGCCGATCGTGCGCAGCTTGCCGTGGTCGAGCATCTCGACGACCTGCATGCGCGGTTGACCGGCCGTATCGACTCGCAGTCGACTTGGCTGGCGAGGATGCGTGATGCGCTACGACGAGAGCCGAAGGCGCCAGAGACGGGCATGTATCTGTGGGGCGGCGTCGGCCGCGGTAAGACGTTTCTCATGGACTTGTTCTTCGAGACGCTGCCGTTTGCGCCGAAGCAGCGTGTGCACTTCCATCGGTTCATGCAGCGCGTGCATCGGCAGCTCAAGACGCTCGCGGGCCGCCCGAATCCGCTGCAGGTGATTGCGAAGCAACTCGCCGACGAGGCGATCGTGCTCTGCTTCGACGAGTTCTATGTGGCCGACATCGGCGATGCGATGATCTTGGGCGAGTTGCTGGAACAGTTGTTCCGGCGTGGGGTGACATTGGTCATGACCTCCAACATCCCGCCGTCTCGGCTTTACGAGAACGGCCTACAACGGCGTCGATTTCTGCCGGCCATCGCCGCCATCGAGAGACACACGGCTGTGATCAATTTGGACAGCCCGACCGACTACCGCTTGCGCGTTTTGGAGCGCGCCGAGATCTACCACTTCCCGATCGACACGGGGGCGGAAGAGAGTTTGGCGCGGAGCTTCGTTGCGCTGGCACCGGACCTCGATGCGGTGCGCGATGACGTCGAACTCGAGATCGAAGGGCGCGATATCCGCTGCCGTCGCTTCGGTGACGACGTCGTTTGGTTCGACTTCGCCGCGATCTGCGACGGTCCGCGGAGCCAGAACGACTACATCGAGATCGCGCGCATCTGCCATGCGGTGCTGCTGAGCGGTGTACCCGTGTTCGATGGCCGAATGGAGGAGCAGGCGCGCCGCTTCGTGAGCCTGGTCGACGAGTTCTACGACCGCAACGTTAAGTTGATCGTGTCGGCTGCGGCGCCGCCCGAGGAGCTCTACCGGGGCGAGCGGCTGGCGTTCGAGTTCGAGCGGACGGTCAGCAGGCTCTTGGAGATGCAGTCCAGGGAATATCTGGGCCGTACGCATCGACCTTGACGGCCTGGATACGAGCCCTCCCCCTTTTCAAGCCGGGATCGCTCCGCTAAGATTCGCCCTCCGAAAATCCGGCCCCCAAGCGTATCCCCATGAAAACCCAGAGTATTCGGGCGCAAGACGTTCGCCGCGACTGGCTTTTGGTCGACGCCGCGGACAAGACGCTGGGGCGCCTTGCCACGGCCATCGCGAGCCGCCTGCGTGGCAAGCACAAAGCAGAATTCACGCCCAATGCAGATACCGGCGACTACATCGTGGTGATCAATGCCGAACGGGTGCGGGTCACGGGCGCCAAGGCGACCGACAAGGTGTATTACCACCACAGCGGCTACATCGGTGGAATCAAGGGCACCAGTTTCCAGCGCATGATCGCGCAGCATCCGGAGCGAGTAATCGAGACCGCCGTGAAGGGCATGCTGCCGAAGAACTCGCTCGGACGCGCCATGTTCCGCAAGCTCAAGGTGTATGCCGGCGCGGACCATCCCCACGCAGCGCAACAACCCCAATCCATAGACATCTGATCGAGTAGTTGAACATGGCAGAGGCACAAAATTACGGCACGGGTCGGCGCAAGACGTCGACGGCGAGAGTATTCGTGCGTCCGGGCACGGGCCAGATCCTCGTCAACGGCCGACCGCTCGACGAGTACTTCGGCCGCGAGACTTCGCGCATGGTCGTGCGGCAACCGCTCGACGTGGCCGAGGCACGTGATCGATTCAACCTCCAGGTCACGGTGCGTGGCGGTGGCAGCTCTGGTCAGGCCGGAGCCATTCGTCATGGCATTGCGCGGGCACTGGTCGAGTACGATGAAACGCTGCGCCAACCGTTGCGACGGGCGGGGTTCCTAACGCGTGATGCGCGCGAGGTAGAACGCAAAAAAGTCGGCTTGCGTAAGGCGCGGAAGCGGCCCCAGTACTCCAAGCGTTGACGATACGGGGCTTCGCGTAGTGCGAAGCCCGCGCCCCTCGAAAGACATGGTCACGGCCGTGACTCTGCGATCTTTGGGCTACGCGTGCGTGTTAAACTCGCAACGAAGAATTGAACGGACTGCGGAGAGTTTGGATGGGCGGTGAGGGGACGAGCGAGGCGGTCAACAAGCAGCGTCGCTACTTCCTGATCGGCGCGACTTCGGTTGTGGGGGGAATCGGAATCGTCGGGGCGGCGGTGCCCTTCGTCGCTTCGTGGGTACCCAGCGCCAAGGCGCGGGCGCTCGGCGCACCGGTCAAGATCGATATTTCCAAACTGCGGCCAGGTGAACTGCTTGGGCCCATGCCGGCCTGGCGCGGCAAGCCCGTGTTCGTGCTGTATCGGACGCAAGCAACCATTGACGCTCTGCCGTCGCTCGACGATACGCGTGCCGACCCGGACTCGGAGCGCAAAGAGCAGCAGCCGGCATATGCGCAGAACACTTGGCGCTCGCGGCGCCCCGAGATCGGTGTGTATCTCGGCCTTTGCACGCATCTGGGTTGCTCCCCCAAGTTCTATGGCGCCGTCGAGCCACAACCTTGGGATGAGAATTGGCAAGGCGGGTTCTTCTGTCCCTGCCACGGATCGGCATTCGACCTGGCCGGACGTGTGCAAAAGGGCAAGCCGGCACCCTCGAACCTGGAAGTGCCGCCATACAGCTTCGAGTCCGATTCCGTGATCGTGATCGGCGTCGACGAGGAGAACGCGTGATGCAGCCTGCTCAGTCGAAGACCACGGCGATGTTCACGGCCTTCATGGCTTGGGTTGATCGCCGCTTTCCGGCGACCGAGACCTACGAATACCACCTCTCCAAGTACTACGCGCCGAAGAATTTCAACTTCTGGTACTTCTTCGGTGTGCTGGCTACCGTCGTGTTGGTGCTCCAACTCGTCACTGGCATTTGGCTGACCATGTCGTACGTACCGAGCGGCGCCGACGCGTTTGCGTCCGTCGAGTACACGATGCGCGATGTCGAGTTCGGTTGGCTGCTCAGGTATCTGCATACCACGGGCGCGTCAGCCTTCTTCGTGGTGGTCTATCTGCACATGTTTCGTGGCTTGATCTATGGTTCCTATCGTGAACCACGCGAACTCATCTGGCTGATCGGTATGGCGATCTTCGTCGCGATGATGGCGGAAGGCTTCTTCGGCTACCTGTTGCCCTGGGGCAACATGTCGTACTGGGCCGCACAAGTGATCGTTTCGCTGTTCGGTGCGATTCCCGTCATCGGTCCCGATCTGATGGAGTGGATTCGCGGCGACTTCCTGATCTCCGAGATCACCTTGAACCGATTCTTCGCGTTACACGTGGTCGCGCTACCGCTCGTGCTCGTCATGCTCGTGTTCGTGCACATCGTTGCACTGCACCACGTTGGCTCGAACAACCCTGACGGTGTCGACATCAAGAAAAACAAAGACGAGAACGGTATCCCCAAGGACGGTATTCCGTTCCATCCCTACTACACGATCGGGCACGACTTGCCGGCGATCGTGATGTTTCTCATCGTGTTCTGTGCGGTCGTCTTCTACGTTCCGGAGATGGGTGGCTACTTCATCGAGAAGCCGAACTTCGAGGAAGCCAACCCGCTCAAGACGCCGGACCACATCGCGCCAGTTTGGTACTACACACCCTATTACGCGATGCTGCGAGCGGCGACGTTTCCGCTGCTCGGCATCGATGCGAAGTTCTGGGGCTTCGTCATCATGGCTGGCGCGATCGTCTTGCCGGCAGTATTACCATGGCTCGATCGCAGCCCGGTGAAGTCGATCCGCTACAAGGGGATCGCATCGAAGGTGATGCTCGCCATCTTCGTCGTCAGCTTCTTCGTACTCGGCTACCTTGGCACGATCCCGCCATCACCGGTGGCCACCGCTGCCGCGCAGATTTGCACCGTACTGTATTTCGCGTACTTCGTGCTCATGCCGTGGTACACACGAGTCGAGAAGACCAAGCCGGTGCCGGAACGGGTGACGATGCGATGAGAAGACCGCACTTCCTGTTCGTGATGATGTTGGTGCCGGTTTGGGCCCACGCGGCGACCGAAACCAATTGGCACATGCAGCCAATGGAACCCAACCTCGCCGACAAACCGTCATTGCAGCGCGGCTTGAAGCTGTACGCCAACTATTGTTTGGGTTGCCACTCACTCAAATTCCAGCGCTACGAGCGCACGGCCGACGACCTCGAGATCCCGCATGACATCATGGTCGACAACGTCATCTTCACCGGCCAGAAGATCGGAGGACTAATGCAAACCGCAATGTCCACCGAGTCCGCGAAGGCGTGGTTTGGGGCGCCGCCGCCGGATCTCACTATGGTGGCGAAAGTTCGTGGTCCCGAGTGGCTCTACAACTATTTGAAGACTTTCTACGTCGACGAATCCCGACCGCTGGGCGTGAACAACAAAGTGTTCCCAAATGTCGGCATGCCGCACGCTCTGTTGGAGCTGCAGGGCATTCCGGTGGAAGTTCCGAAGCAGGTGCCGAAGATCCACCCCGATGGCTATGAGCTTCGCGACCCGCTCGTGCCCGGCAAGGCAATCACTGAAGAGCGGCTCGTTCTCGATGTCGTCGAAGGCACCGGCAAACTAACGGCCACGGAGTACGACCAGGCGGTGTACGACATCGTCAACTTCCTGCACTACGTGGCTGAGCCAGCGCGCACCGAGCGCGAACGTCTCGGCGTGTACGTGCTGCTGTTCCTGGTCGTCCTCTACGTATTCACCGCCTTGCTGGGTCGCGAATACTCGAAGGAATTTCACTAGTCGCTGGGCGCCGTTTGAGCGGCGCCGAAGCTCGCTAATTTGAGAGGCGCCCGCAATGAGCGTTGTCACACGCAGGTCATCGATGACGGTATTTTCCGATCCGCGCGATCACTACAGTCACCGCGTGCGCTTGGTGCTAGCGGAGAAGGGCGTGACGGTGGATATCGTCGACGTCGATCCGAACAACAAGCCAGAAGACCTCGCCGAGGTGAATCCATACAACAGCGTGCCGACGTTGCTGGATCGGGATCTCGTCCTGTACGAGTCGACCGTCATCATGGAGTACCTCGACGAGCGCTTCCCGCATCCGCCACTGTTGCCGGTCTACCCGGTAGCGCGCGCGCAAAGCCGATTGCTCATTCACCGCATCGAGAAGGACTGGAGCAATCGTGTCGACATCCTCATGGCGGGCAAAGGGCGAGAGACGGTGATAACGCGTGCGCGCAAGGAGCTTCGCGAAAGCTTGGCCGCCGTTGCGCCCGTGTTCGGCGAGAAGCCCTTCTTCATGAGCGAAGAATTTACGCTTGTGGATTGCTGCGTGCTGCCAATCTTGTGGCGCCTGAACGCGCTCGACATCAAGTTGCCCGAGCGCACGACCAAGCCGATGCAGAAGTACATGCAAATCATGTTCGAGCGTCCGACTTTTCGTGAGAGCCTCACGGAAGCCGAGCTCGAGATGCGCGAGTGAAGTCGACTCGGCCTTATCTCCTGCGTGCGCTGTACGATTGGATCCTCGATAGCAACTGCACGCCCTACATCGTCGTTGCGGCCGACGCCGAACGCGTGGAGGTCCCGGACGGCTACGCGAAGGACGGCCGGATCACGTTGAATGTGTCGCCGACATCGGTGCGCAATTGGCAGGTGAGTGACGCGCTCGTGTCATTCGACGGCCGCTTCGGCGGTATCGCCCATCGCATTGCCGTACCGCCGGGTGCGGTGCTTGCGATCTATGACCAGCCGCCGCCGGGCGGCCCCAGTCTGCGAGTCGTGAAGTAGAGCTCGGCTCAGTCCAGATACTCGAACACCTTGACGATGCGTTTGATACCTCGAATGGACTGCGCGACTTCGACCGCGAAGTCCGCTTGCTCGCGACTTACGCTGCCCATCAGGTAGACGATACTATCGACGGTCGTGACGTTGATGCGATCTGCGTCGACCGCTTCGTGCGCGGCCATTGCAGTCTTCACCTTGCCAGTGATCCAAGCATCGCTCGAGCGCGCCGAGTAGCCCATCGCGCCGCCGACCGTGAGTTCGTTGTGCACGCGGCGCACCTTCTCGTAGCCCTCGACGACTTGCTGCGCGAGGCCGATGAGTTCTTCGCTCTCTACCTGGCCGGCGAGCAGCACGATGCCCTTGTGGCTGACGATTACGAGGTAGGCGGACTCGAATCGTGGATCGCTGCTGCGAATATCGCGCTTGGCAGACCGCTCGATGCTCTCGTCGTCCATGATCACGCCCGGTGAGCGGGCCCCTGGGTCGCCGCCCGTGAGCGTCGCGCATCCGAATGCCAGCAGGCAGAGCGAAACGACCAATACATTCCGATTCACGATTCGAAAGCGTCCTTTATCCACCTATAGCGGTAGAGGTAGTTTCGCCGTGTCACTGCGACGACGTCAAACCGACAGCGAACGTCCGATTGACTTCCATGAGCGGCGAGGAATCGATTCGCTGCTCTGATCAGTCGCCGCTGCTTGTTCGCATCGACGGTGCTTTCCGGTGTGCCGAATTCATCTCGGGTACGAAGGCGTACCTCGACGAAAACGCATGTGTCGCGGTCGCGCATGACGAGATCGATCTCGCCGTTGCGCACGCGGTAGTTGCGCACGATCAGAACCAGACCGCGGCGCCGCAGGTACCGAAGCGCACCCCGCTCGGCACGACGTCCCGCCTCTGCGTCAGGACGCCGGCACCACGATCGGCATCGCAAGCAACGCACCGCCACGGATGAGGGCCCACACCGGCTCGCGGTGAAACGCGCCCTGCTCGTCGACTCGCAGCACGCCAGTGGCGCCTAGCACCCGCATGTTCGTGTCCAACGCGCCGATCCGATCGACGATTCGGTACGCATCGACACCGAGGGCGTACAGCGAATCGAGCTCCGAGGTCGATGCCGTGATGGCCTTCGCGAGCGCGCGCTCGATAGGGTCGGGGTAAACTCGCCAAGGCATTTGTGTAAGGCGCACGCCATCGAGATCGCGGGATATGGCGCCGCGCGCCGATGGCACCATCTGTGAGGTGCCGTAAACGGGAACGTCCGCGGCGAAGTGAAACGCGAGTGCGGGCGTGAGCGCTCGGGCGCTGACCGCGTCGGTGAGCGCAACGATTGCGTCGACATCGTGGCGGCGACGCGCGACGAACTCGACTGGCGCGCCGATCAGGCCTTCGATCTCGGTGCGTCGCGCGGCACTTTCCGGAACCAGCAGCGCTTCACCTACCACATCCGTGACGGTGCGCGTGTCGCCCAAGAACGAATCACTGATGAACGTCACCGTCGTACCCGCCAACCGTGAGCGTATTCGTTGCGCGGCGCGTTGCGACCACTCCGCGACAGTCGCGTACATTGCGACGCGCACGACACCGTCGGCCAGCAGCCGCTCCGCGATCGCATCGGCTTCATCTTCGATGGCGAGGCCGAATTGGTACAGTCCTGGCGCCGGCGACTCCCCCGCACTCAAATAGTTGAGTGCGAGCATCGGCATCAACCGAGCGGAATATGCATTGGCTGCGCCGACCTGGGCCTTCTCGAGCGGCCCGATGATGACTCCGGCGCCGTCCGCGAGCGCCTGCTCGTAGACGAGATCGAACGAGGTGGCCGCCGAATCGTAGATCAGCACGTCACGTTCTGCTGCAGCGTGGTAGAAGGCGGCGAGAAATCCGTCGCGAACGGCCGCACCAGCGGCCGCGAGCGCACCGGAAAGGGGTACGAATACGGCGACGCGAGGTGGCTGAAGGGTTTGCGGGACGGCCAATCCGGCGAGTGGGGTGGGCAAGGGCCGCAGCGCAGGATGGTCGGGATGCTCTCGCTGCCAATCGGCCAGTGCCTCGCGCAGCGCGCGTACATCGAAGCTGACCACTGCGAGGTTGGCGAGCCGCCACCAACCGGCGGCCACCGAATCGGCAGTTGCCGACGCGAGCAACGGCAACTCGAGTGTGGGTGCACGCATCAAAGCGGCCCAGATCGCGTCGTTGAGGGTTTGTGCGGCCGTTAAGTCCTCGGGCGGAGGGATATGCATCAGCGTGTTCGCAGCGTCCGCGTACTCACCCCGGGCCGAAGCGAGGGCGGCCAGTAGTCGTTGCTGCTCTGCGAATTGATTGGCATCGATCGGCACTGGAAGTGCGGCGATGCGCTCGGCGGCCGCATCCACATCGCCTTCCAGCAATATGAGTCGCACCATGGCAAGTTCGAGCCGATGACGGTGTGCGGGGTCGAGGCGCGTGGCGTCAATAGACTCGAGCACGTTGCGAGCGAGCACGAGGTCGTTGGCGTCCAGTGCAAGTCGCGCTTGTTCGAGGATCTGTACTTCGGCCGAGATCGGAGAATCGGCACCGACCGCTGCTTTGTCGGCGCCTCGATCCTCGGCTGCTGGCGGCGTGACCTGACAAGCGGCGACAGCCACAATCGCGATGGCGATGAAGTGGCGACGAACGTCGATGGATGTGGGTAACTCGGATCGGGAACGCAATGGCACTCTCTACGTCGTTGCGACACCCATTGGAAACTTGGACGACATCACGATGCGAGCGGCGAATGTCCTGCGCGGCGTTGAGATCGTGGCCGCGGAGGATACCAGACGCAGTCGGGTGCTGTTAGCGCACATCGGCGCGACTCCCGCGCGCCTGGTCTCGCTTGCCGCCCACAATGAACCTGTGAGCACCGGCAAGTTGCTGGATCGACTCGGTGCTGGTCACGACGTGGCGGTGATTTCGGATGCGGGTACGCCGCTCCTTTCAGATCCTGGCTTCGAGCTGGTGCGCGCGGCGCGCGCCGCCGGTATCGCGATCGTGCCGATACCAGGCGCAAGCGCGTTGACCGCGGCCTTGTCGGTTTGTCCGCTGCCGGTCGGCCGATTCCACTTCGAGGGCTTTTTGCCTGCCAAGGCGTCGCAACGACGACGGCGATTGGCGAGCTTGGCCAACCTGCCGACCGCGTGCGTGTTCTTCGAAGCCGCTCGTCGTCTGGCCGACATGCTCGATGATGTGCGCGCGATCGTCGGCGAGCGGGATGTGTTCATTGCGAAGGAGATCACGAAACTTCACGAGCGCTTCGAAGCAGGCACTGTCTCTGCCATGCGGCAGTTGGTAGAGACCGACGCGTCGTTCGCTCAGGGCGAGTACGTCGTCGTGGTGGCGCCGCAAGCATCGGCACCCAGCGGCCTCTCGGAAGCGGGCCGCGAACTCATTCGCGCGTTGTGCGAGGAGCTACCGCCGGCCCAGGCGGCTCGCATCGCGGCCCGCTGCCTCGACGTACCGAAGGCGGTGGCCTACGAGTTTGCCCTCGCCTTGAAGGGCGAAGGCGGCTAGCGGACGGCGCGCGACGCGAGGGGACCTGCCGGGCGTGCTAAGGTAAGAGGGGTGAGTCGGCCAGGCAGTCGCTGCGGGCGCGAGCGAAAGCGCGCGTTCGGAGAGGAAAGTCCGGGCTCCACAGGATAGGGCGCCAGGTAACCCCTGGGGGATGCGAGTCCACGGAAAGTGCAGCAGAGAGTAGACCGCCGTCCGCACGGACGGTAAGGGTGAAACGGTGCGGTAAGAGCGCACCGCGCGACCTGGTAACAGGCGCGGCTAGGCAAACCCCGCCCGGAGCAAGGCCAAATAGGGATCCAATGGTGTGGTCCGCACCGGATCCGGGTAGGCCGCTTGAGGTGCGCGGCGACGCGCATCCTCAGATGAATGACTGTCCACGACAGAACCCGGCTTATCGGCCGACTCACCCATCCCGCCTATTTTCCGTCCTGGCCGCCGTCCTTGTGGTCGGCGGCTCGGCGCGGTGAGCCATTTATTTGGGTCACGGGCCGGTTGTTGTCTTGACAGCCCTTCGAGCCCCCCTATAGTGTCGATCGTTGGGATTTTGTGGGTAATTGTGGGGTTTCGGGGCCAACGGGACCCATCGGCACCGGTGGGTGGGTGAAGCCGTCGGCGCCATCGGCGGCCAAGGGGTGGAGCGTCAGTCGGTGTTGCGAGGGATCAGCAGCGTCAATCTCGATGCCAAGGGGCGCATGGCACTGCCTGCGCGTTTCCGTGACGTATGGGAAGGATGCGGCGGTCGCTTGGTCGTGACCATCGACTCCCGCGAGAAATGTCTGCTGCTCTACCCGCTACCGCATTGGGAAGCGGTGCAGCGACGGCTCGAGTCACTGTCCAACATGCGCGCCCCTGCCCGACTGCTGCAACGACTACTGATCGGCCACGCTACCGACGTGGAAGTAGATGCCAATGGTCGCGTGTTGTTGCCGCCGTTGTTGCGCGAGCACGCCGCACTCGACAAGAAACTGGTGGTGTTGGGTCAGGGCAACAAATTGGAGATTTGGGCCGATGAGGTCTGGCAGACGCGCATGGGCGAGTGGCTCACTGCGACGGCCGATTTGGATTTGAACGACGACGACTTCACCGGATTGACGGTCTGAAGCTTGGCGGAGAACGGCGCAGAGGTGCAGACGGCCCACGAGCCCGTACTGCTGGAGGCAGTCATAGAAGCGCTCAGTCGGATCGAGCAAGGCAGCTACGTCGACGCGACCTTCGGCCGTGGCGGACATGCACGCGCGATGCTCGAGCGGCTCGGCGACGCGGCGAAGTTGCTTGTGCTCGACCGTGATCCAGCAGCTATCGCGGTTGCACTCGCGCTCGCCGAACGGGATCCGCGCGTGATCGTTCGCCACGCGCGCTTCTCCGCGCTGTCCACCATCGTGACCGAGCTTGGTCTCGACGATGTGGTTGGAATACTGATCGATCTGGGCGTGTCGTCGCCGCAACTCGACGACGCCGAGCGCGGCTTCTCGTTTCGTCTCGACGGTCCGCTCGACATGCGCATGGACCCGACCTCCGGGCGGTCGGCGGCCGATTGGATCGCCGATGCGTCGATCCATGAGATGGAGCGTGTGTTCCGCGAGTATGGTGAGGAACGGTTCGCTCGCCGCATCGCCGCGGCGATCGCGCGCCATCGCGCCGAGGCACCGATTCGGCGTACGCGCCAGCTTGCCGACATTGTCGCTGCCAGCCAGCCCCGTCCCGACCCGCACAAGCATGCGGCGACGCGCGTCTTTCAGGCCATTCGCATCGCTGTTAACGACGAACTCGGCGAGCTGGAGCAGGCACTCGCCGGCGCGTTCGAGGTGCTGATTCCGGGCGGCAGGCTCGCTGTCATCAGCTTTCACAGTCTCGAAGACCGGATCGTGAAACGCACCTTCAGACGGCTCAGCGAACCGACGCCCTTGCCGCGCCGCCTGCCGGTGCGCAATGCACCGCCACCGCGCGCCCGCACCGTGGGCAAACCCTTGCGCGCGAGTACGCTCGAGATCGAACGCAACCCGCGCGCTCGTAGCGCCGTGCTGCGTGTGGTGGAGAAGGTCGCGTGAAGGCGGCGCCAGTAGCAATGAACGTGTTGCGACGCATTCGTGCTCAATCCGGAAGTCGGCGCACTGGCGTGTTCGACTTACGACGGTTCGCGATTGCCGTGTTGGTTTACGGGCTCGTCGCAGCCACTGGGCTCGCCGTTGCGGCTTTCAGTCAATCTGTCCGCAGTCTGCACGTCGAGCTCGAGTCGGCGCAGCGCAGCCAAGACGAGTTGCTCGCCGAATACAGTCGCCTGTTGATCGAGCGCAGCATGCTCGCCTCGTATCACAACGTCGATCAGGTGGCCGAGGGCAAGCTCGCAATGACGTTCCCGGAAACCGTGGAGCGAGTGCGATGAGCGCAGTGAGCCGAGTGGCCGGCCGCATGCGCTATCAGGCAGTCGTCGCCCTAGTCGTGCTCACGGCAGTCGCCTTGTTCGGGCGGATGATCTATCTGACCGTCACGGAGCGTGCATTTTTGAAGCAGCAAGGTGATGCGCGTTCGTTGCGACTCGAGACGCTGCAGGCGCATCGCGGTGTGATCGTCGATCGCAACGGTGAGCCACTCGCGGTCAGTACACCGGTGATGTCGGTGTGGTTCGATCCCAGCCGCCGACGGTTGTCAAGTGTGGAGATGGTGCGGCTCGGGCGCGCACTGTCGATCGACGCCGACGATCTCGCGCGGCGCCAATCGCGAGCCGGAAAGCGCGAATTCCTCTATATCGATCGGCGCGTGTCACCTGCCCAAGCTGCGCGCGTCGAAGCGCTCGGCATCGATGGCGTACACTTCGAAAGGGAGTACCGCCGTTACTACCCGGCCGGCGAAACCGCGGCGCATGTGGTCGGTGTGACCAACATCGACGACGAGGGGCAGGAAGGCGCCGAACTCGCATTCGACGACACGCTCGATGGTGAGGACGGCCGCAAGTTGGTACTCAAGGATCGGCGCGGCAATCCCATCAAGGATGTCGAATACTTGAGTGCGGCGCGATTCGGTGCCGACGTGCGACTGAGCATCGACCAGCGCTTGCAATTCTTCGCCTATCGCGAGCTGAAGGCGGCGATCGAGCACAATGGCGCTCGCAGCGGATCCTTGGTCCTGCTCGATGCGCGCAACGGCGAGATTCTCGCGCTCGCCAATCAACCGTCTTTCAACCCGAACGATCCCACCAGCTTTCGTCCGGAATCGATGCGCAACCGCGCTATCACGGACACCTACGAACCCGGTTCTACCGTCAAGCCGCTGACAGTGCTGGCAGCGCTCGAGTCGGGCCGGTTCAGCGCGCGATCCGTGATCGATACCGCGCCGGGCTACATGCACATCGGTCGTAAGCTGATTCAGGATCCGCTCAATCGAGGTGCGCTCACGCTCGCCGAGGTGCTTGCCAAATCGAGCCAGGTGGGCATCGCTCGGATGGCGCTCGCCATGGAGCGTCGCGCGGTGGTGGATGCATTCGCGCGCGCGGGATTCGGCGTGATCCCGGCGTGTGGGTTGCCTGGGGAAGTGACTGGCCAGCTGCCTGACAACGAGCTCGACAAGGACATCGTCCGTGCGGCGTTGGCGTATGGCTACGGACTGAGCGTCACTCCACTGCAGCTCGCGGCCAGCTACCTCACGCTCGCCAACGGCGGCGTGCGGTTGGCGCCGTCCATACTGCCGCGGGCCCAGGGTCCGAGCGGCGAACGCGTGTTCGCGGAAGCAGACGTACGCGCGGTCGTGAAGATGCTCGAGGGCGTGGTGACGCTCGATGGCACCGCGCCGAAGGCACGCGTGCCGGGCTATCGCATCGCGGGCAAGACGGGGACGGCGCGCAAGGTCGGCGCGTCGGGATACGACGATGCGCGGCATGTCGCGTTCTTCGCCGGGCTCGGACCGGTTGCCGAACCGCGCATCGTGATGGTCGTGGTGGTCAACGAGCCTGTGGGCGTGGCATCGGGCGGTGGGGAAGTTGCGGCGCCGATCTTCTCGCGCGTGATGGCGCGCGCGTTGCGCGTACTGAACGTCGAACCGGAAGCCACGACATGAGCATGAACGCCGGACATGCCCTTCACGAGCTGGTGGAGTCGATGGCGGGAGTGGAACGCGATCCGCTGATTACGGGCATTTCGCTCGACTCGCGACGCATCGGTGCGGGTCACTTGTTCATTGCGTGCCGCGGCACGGCGAGCGATGGACACGACTTCATCGACGATGCCGTTGCGCGCGGTGCCGTCGCCGTGGTCGTCGATCGCGACGTCACGTGCGATGCGGTACCCATGGTGCGCGTCGCCGACAGTCGTGTGGCGGCGGGAAGGATTGCGGCGCGCTTCTACGATGATCCAAGTGCGCGCATCGGCTGCACAGGCGTAACGGGCACCAACGGCAAGACCTCCGTGGCTCACTACGTTGCCACGTTGTTGACTGCGGTCGGCGTCCCCACTGGCTACGGTGGCACGCTTGGTTGGTCGTTTGGTGGCCATCGCTGCCGCAGCGGGCTGACGACCGAGGATCCGATCTCCTTGCAGGCTCGGCTCGCCGATCTCGCGCGACTCGGTGCAAAGCGGGCTGCACTCGAAGTGAGTTCGCACGCGCTCGATCAGGATCGCACCGCCGCAGTGCGATTCGATACTGCCGTGTTCACCAATTTGACCCGCGACCACCTCGACTACCACGGCACGATGGACGCCTACGGTGCGGCCAAAGCACGACTGTTCCATGGTCCGAATGTGCGGCACGCGGTACTCAACTTCGATGACGAATTCTGCCGCTCGTTGGCGAGCACGCTGCGCGGCGACGTTGTCGTGATCGGCTTCGGATCCGCGGCGGACGCTGCGGTACGCTTCCAGCATGTGGCATTCCGCGCCGCGGGCATTGCTGCGCGATTCACCACGCCTTGGGGCAGCGCGGATCTGCAGCTGCCTCTGTACGGCGAGTTCTCGCTCGCCAACGTCGCGGCGGCGATTGGGGCAGCCGCTGCGGTGGGTGTACCGTTCGCCGCGCTCGCCGAAGCGGCGCAGCGCTTGACGCCGCCACCGGGCCGCATGCAGTTCGTGCGGCGCCCCGGCAAGCCGGTCGCGGTGGTCGACTATGCGCACACGCCGGATGCGCTCGTGAAAGTGCTGAGCGCATTGCGGAGGCATTGCGCGGGCAGAGTCCATTGCGTGTTCGGTTGCGGCGGTGATCGCGATCCCGGAAAACGGCCGCTGATGGCCAAGGCCGTCGAGGCAGGTGCCGATCGCGCGTTGGTCACTAGTGACAATCCGCGTGCGGAAGATCCCGCCCGTATCGTCGCCGACATCTGCGCGGGATTCGGCGGCCGCATGCCCTATCGGGTCGAGCTCGATCGTGCGAAGGCAATCGCAGACGCGATCGCGGGTGCCGAGCCCGGCGATGTGGTGTTGATCGCGGGCAAAGGGCATGAGGACTACCAGGAAATCGGTGGCCGCCGACTGCCGTTCGACGATCTAAGTGTCGTGCAGCAGGTGTTGGAGGGCTGACGGTGCTGCTGTGGCTTACCAACTACCTCGAACAGTTCGTCGGCGCCTTCGGCGTCTTCGAGTATCTGACGTTCCGAACCATGGTGGCCGTCGTCACTGCGCTCGCCATGGCGCTCGTGCTCGGGCCGATGATGATTGCTCGATTGGCCTACTACCAGATCGGTCAGCCGGTGCGCAGCGACGGCCCGCAGAGCCACTTCTCGAAGGCCGGCACACCGACCATGGGTGGTGCGCTGATCGTGGTTGCGATCGCCGTGACGACGCTGTTGTGGGGTGACCTCGGAAGTCGCTATGTATGGATCGCGTTGCTCGTCATGGTCGCGTTCGGTGTCATCGGCTGGGTCGACGACTACCTGAAGATCACGGCCGCGAATTCGCGTGGCTTGCCCGCGCGCTGGAAGTACTTCTGGCAGTCGGTGGTCGCCATCATCGCTGCTCTCGTACTCTTCCGAACCGCGACTACACCCGCGGATACCGCATTGATCGTGCCGTTCTTCAAGCAGGTCGCGATACCGCTCGGTGCCTTCTATGTGGTGCTGTCCTACTTCGTGATCGTTGGTACCAGTAATGCGGTAAATCTCACCGATGGTCTCGATGGTCTCGCCATCATGCCCACGGTCATGGTCGGCGCGGCTTTGGGATTGGTTGCCTATCTGAGCGGCCACGTCGAGTTCTCGCACTATCTGCAGATTCCCTACGTTGCTGGCGCAGGCGAACTCGCGGTGTTCTGTGGCGCATTGATCGGCGCAGGTCTCGGATTCTTGTGGTTTAACGCCTATCCGGCGCAGGTGTTCATGGGCGACGTGGGTGCGCTTGCGCTGGGCGCGGCGCTTGGTGTCGTCGCAATCGTCGTTCGCCACGAGATCGTGCTGTTCATCATGGGTGGTCTCTTCGTGGTGGAAGCGGTGTCGGTAATCTTGCAGGTCGCGTCGTTCAAGCTCACCGGTAAGCGGATCTTCCGCATGGCGCCGATTCATCACCATTTCGAACTCAAGGGTTGGCCGGAGCCGCGCATCATCGTGCGGTTCTGGATCATCACGCTCGTGCTCGTGCTGGTCGGCCTTTCGACGTTGAAGCTGCGATGAACGATTGCAACGGAGCAACCGTCATCTTCGGTTTGGGCGCAACGGGCTACTCGTGCCTGCGCTACCTACAGGGGCGTGAAAGGCTGATCGTGGTCGACACGCGTCCATCGCCGCCTCAAATTGCGGCGGCACAGGCGGCCTATCCGGACGTCGAGTACCGCTGCGGGAATCTCGATCGGTCGATCTTCGACGACGCACGACGAATAGTCGTGAGCCCAGGACTACCTCTGAATCACTGCTTGCTCGTCGATGCTCGGCGGCGCGGTGTACCGTTGACCAGCGACATCGAACTCTTCTTCGAGCATGTCGCCGGATCCGCGGTGCCCGTCATTGGCATCACCGGCACCAATGGCAAGAGCACGGTTACCGCACTGGTTGGGCAACTGCTCACCGCGAGCGGCCTCGATACCGGCGTCGGCGGCAATCTGGGACGCCCCGCACTGGAATTGATCGACGATCGGCGCGATGCCTATGTGCTCGAGCTGTCTAGCTTTCAATTGGAGCGGCTGCAAAAGGTCGGTGTCGATGTCGCGACCATTCTCAACGTGACGGCGGATCACCTAGACCGATACCCCGATGTTGCGGCTTACGCGGCGAGCAAGCAGCGCATCTACGAGCACGCACGACGTGCGGTCTTCAACCGCGACGACGCGGCGACCGAGCCTGGTGGGCGCGTCGCCGAACGTGTATCGATCGGCCTCGACGGGCCGCTCGGCGACAATTGGGGCATTGTCGAGCACGCATCCGCACGCTGGTTGACGCACGGTACCAGGCGGTTGATCGAATCATCGGCACTGCGCATTCGCGGCCGTCACAACGAGTTCAATGCGTTGGCAGCGCTCGCTCTGGTCGAAGGGATCCAACCGGTGGGCGATGCCGAACTCGCTGCGCTCGTGTCCTTCGAGGGATTGCCCCATCGCTGCGTGGTGGTCGGCGAACGCGGTGGCGTGACCTACATCGACGATTCGAAGGCGACCAACCTCGGCGCTTGCCGTGCGGCATTGGAAGGACTTGGTGACGCGCAGCGACGGCACATCGTGCTAGTTGCTGGCGGTGACGCCAAAGGCATCGATCTCGAGCCGTTGGCCGAGCCCGTTGCCCGCTTCGTGCATACCGTCGTGACCCTCGGCAAGGATGCCGCCAATGTCGAAGCTGCCGTCGCGGGCGTGGTGGCGACGGTGCGAACCGCGAGTATGCGTGATGCGGTCGCAGCCGGAGCGCAAGCGGCCCGTCCCGGGGACATCGTGTTGCTGTCGCCGGCATGCTCGAGTCTCGACATGTTCACCAATTTCGAGGCGCGCGGACGGGAATTCGCTGCGCACGTCGAGGC
>QJXZ01000012.1 GCA_003248125.1 Gammaproteobacteria bacterium
CGATGGAATACGAGGCAGATCGACGTTGAGTGGTAGACGAATGATGCTCGCCGGATCGACCGGCTCGCCTTCCTCGGTCGCGGCCATGTCGTCAATGTCGAGGAAGTTCATCGCGCCGACGCCTTCGACGTGATCGACATCGGAGGTTCGCTCTTCCAAGTGTCGCGACAGCATGTCGCGCAACGCCGCTTCACGAAGGAACTCCGCGCGCTCACGGCCGAGCCACGCATCGAGGAGTTTCGCGGTTGGCTTGGCAACCGGATACAAGATGAACTGATAGAAACGCAGCGCTGGCGCCAATAGCGCCGCCATGCGCAGCGGATTTCGCGAGAAGTAGGCTTGCGGCATGATCTCGCCCAGCAACGTGATCAGCACCGTCGAGAACAGGAACGCCGCCACACCGAACAAGACGGAATTCGAAAGTAGCGTTAGCAATACGTTGATGCTGACGTTGCCCCACAGAATCGTCGTCAGCAGGAAATTGGAGTCACTGCGCATGGCGAGCACACGGGCGGCCCGTTCGTCCGTGGGCGATTCGACCTCGAGGCGTAGTCGGCTGACGCCGAAAAAAGCAAGATTCAGACCGGAGAACATCGCCGACTGCGAAAGGCAGAACGCGATCCCCAGCCAAATGGCGAGATCGTTCACGAGCAGTTCCTGATTCGAGTTAGTCGGTGGGAAAAGCGGACCGGACCGCGCAATGCGCGGTCCGGTCGTGGCAGGCTAGAAGTCGTCGTGGTCGTGATCGTGGGCGTGACCGGCACCATTCTTTTTCTTCGGTTCCGGGGCATCGGATACCATTGCCTCGGTAGTGATCATGAGGCTCGCCACGCTCGCCGCGTTCTGCAAGGCAAGACGAGTAACCTTCGCGGGATCGAGAATCCCCATGGCGATCATGTCGCCATACTCGCCGGTCGCGGCGTTGAAGCCGAAATTGCCTTTGCCCACGCGCACCTTGTCGGCCACCACCGATGCCTCGAGACCGGCGTTCAGCACGATTTGCCGCAGCGGCTCTTCGGCTGCACGCTTCAAGAGTCGAATGCCAGCATCTTGGTCGTCGTTGGCGCCCTTCAGCTTGTCGAGGTTCTTGGCCGCCCGCAGCAGCGCCACACCGCCACCCGGCACCACGCCCTCCTCGACCGCGGCACGCGTGGCGTGCAACGCGTCTTCGATTCGGGCCTTCTTCTCTTTCATCTCGATCTCGGTGGCGGCACCCACCTTGATCACGGCCACACCACCGGCGAGCTTGGCCAGCCGCTCCTGCAGCTTCTCGCGATCGTAGTCGGAGGTGGTGTCCTCGATCTCCCTTCGGATCTGATTGATGCGCCCCTCGATGTGCTTGGCATCGCCTGCGCCGCCGATGATCGTGGTGTTGTCCTTCGAGAGCTCGACACGCTTACACGTGCCGAGATCGGCAAGCGTCGCCTTCTCGAGCTGCATACCAGTCTCGTCGGAGATCACGCGACCACCGGTCATGACTGCGATGTCCTCGAGCATGGCTTTGCGTCGATCACCAAAGCCAGGCGCCTTCGCTGCGGCGACGTTGACGATGCCACGCAGCTTGTTCACCACCAGGGTCGCGAGCGCCTCGCCTTCGATGTCCTCGGCAATGATCAGCAACGGTCGACCAGATCGGGCCACGGCCTCGAGCACCGGTAGCATCTCGCGCACCGTCGAGATCTTCTTGTCGCGCAGCAGTATTGCCGGATTGTCGAGCTCGGCGATGTGACGATCGCGATTGGTGATGAAGTACGGTGACAAATAACCGCGGTCGAACTGCATACCTTCCACGACGTCCAACTCGTTCTCGAGGCCGGAGCCGTCTTCGACCGTAATCACGCCCTCTTTGCCGACTTTGTCCATGGCCTCGGCCAGAATCGCACCAATCGATTCATCAGCATTGGCAGACACCGCGCCGACTTGCGCGATCGCCTTCGAGTCCTTGCAGGGTTTCGACATCTTTTCGATCTGCGCAACGACGTCTTTGACGGCGGCGTCGATGCCACGCTTCAGATCCATCGGGTTGATGCCCGCGGCAACGGCCTTGGTACCCTCCCGCAGCAGCGCTTGGGCAATGACGGTGGCGGTAGTGGTGCCGTCGCCCGCTTCGTCGGAGGTCTTGCTGGCTACTTGCTTGACCAATTGGGCGCCCATGTTCTCGAACTTGTCCTTCAGTTCGATCTCCTTCGCGACCGAGACACCATCCTTGGTGACCGTGGGCGCTCCCCAACTCTTGTTGAGCACCACATTGCGGCCCTTCGGTCCCAAGGTCACCTTGACGGCATTGGCCAGCACGTCCACGCCCTTGCTCATGCGCTTTCGGGCGTCTTCATCGAAAATGATCTTCTTTGCGCTCATGTGATTAATTTGCCTTCCGCGTTATTTCGACAGCACGCCGAGCACGTCTTCCTCTTTCAGGATCACGTACTCGACGCCTTCCAACTTGATCTCGCTACCGGAGTACTTGCCGAATAGCACGCGATCGCCTTTCTTGACGTCGAGCGCCCGTACCTTGCCATTGTCGAGCACGGCACCCGGCCCCACGGCCACCACCTTGCCTTGCGTCGGCTTCTCCTGGGCGTTGTCGGGAATCACGATGCCGCCCGCGCTCTTGCTGTCCTCGGCTATCAGTTTTCTCCTCAAAGACGAAGTGCGGCTGCGCCCGCACGGGAAAATCTTTGCACCAAATCGGCGCGAGCCTGCGGAATGTATGTCCGCCCGCGCCGTTTTCAAGGGCCTCCAAGCGCCGCGACCGCCAGCCAATCAGCCGCGAATCACCTCCGCGAACCGCGCCAACAGCTCGCCGCGTGCCGCGCTGTCGCGCCAGGCGATACCGATTGCTCGGTGCGGTACCTCGGCTCCGCGGAACGGGATGTAACGCACCGGTCCACTTCGCGCGCCTACCGCAAGCTCGGGCATGAGGGTGACGCCGACGTTGGCGGCCACCATCTGGCGCAGGGTCTCAATGGAGGTGGCCCGGAAATTCGTATTCTCCACCGCCTTGTGCGACTTGCATATCTCGAGCGCTTGATCGCGCAAGCAGTGACCGTCCTCGAGCAACAGCACCTGCTCCTCCTCGAGGTCGGCAACGGACACAGTCTTACGCTCCGCTTTCGGGTGCTGTTTGCTGGCGGCGAACAAGAACGACTCATCGTACAGGTGCACGGCGGTGATGTGTGGTTCTTCGACCGGCAACGCGAGAATTACCGCATCGAGATTCCCATCCAACAGCATTCGCGTGATGACCGCGGTCTGCCCCTCGGTGAGCTTGATGTTGAGCTTCGGCAGTGCCTTGCGAATGGCGGGCAAGATCTTCGGCAACAGGTAAGGTGCAACGGTCGGAATGATGCCGAGCTTCAGATCGCCACCCAATGGGTCGCGGTGTTGTTCGGCAACCGCGATCAGGTCGTCGACTGCATGCAGCACGCGCTCCGCCTGCGCAACGACGGCTGCCCCGACCGGGGTCAACATCACGCCCTTCGGTGAGCGCTCGAGCAGAGTGACATCGAGAAATTCTTCTAGCTTCTTGATCTGCGTCGATAGAGTCGGCTGACTGACGAAACACGCCTCGGCCGCTTTGCCGAAGTGCCGATGGTGGGCCACGGCCACCAAATAGCGCAGATCCCGCAGGTTCATCGGCTACGCCACGGCTCGACAACGATCTTGGCATGCGCCTCTGGGTTCTTTAGATCGCGGAATGCATCGGCGACGCCCTCGATACCGACCTTGCCCGTGATCAACGATTCGACCGGCATGGCCCCCTCGGCAATCAAGGTGAGCGTGCGCGCAAACTCCTCGGCCGTGTAGCCGAGCACGAACTTGAGCGCGAGCTCTTTGGAGATGCCGAGCAACGGTCGAATGTGATCCTGCTCCATGCACACGCCGACGATCACGAACCGGCAACCGCGTTCCGCGCCGACCATCATCTGGTCGATGACGCCCGGTACGCCGACACACTCGAAGAACACGCCAGGGCGCAGCATCGGCGTGCCCGTCATCGGGTTCTCGGGCAGCTTTTCGCCGGCAAGACTGACCGCGGCGAGTTCCTGCCACGTCGTGTATGGCGAGGTCTCGGCCGGATCGATGACGATGTCCGCGCCTTGGGTCTCGGCCAGCTTGCGGCGCAGCGGCGAATAATCGGCGGCCACGACGGGCCCGACGCCGCGGGCTTTGAGCGCAGTGATGACGGCAAGGCCAATGGGCCCGCAGCCGATCACGAGCGGTACATCGTCTTCCGTCAGCTGCGCTGCTTCGACCGCGTGCACGCCGACAGCCATCGGCTCGGTGAGCGCGGCACGCAGGTCGTCCAGACCGTTCGGCACCGGCAGGAGTAGCGGCTCCATCAGCACCATTCGCTCGGCATAGCCACCCGGTACATCGTTCGAGTAGCCGACTGCTACGGGCACACCCTGCCGCACCAGGACCGGCATCGCGCACACACGCGTACCGATCGGATGCAGCTTCGTGCAGCCGGGCCCGTAGTCGAGGATCTCGGCGCAGAACTCGTGCCCCATCACCACGTCGCGTCTGACGTCCATGCCACTGCCGACACCCGGTGAGTTCTCCACGAAAGCTTTGGTGTGCTCGAGCGCGTGCAGATCGGAACCGCAGATGCCGCAGGTGCGAGTCTTCACAAGCACCTCGCCCGCGCCTGGCACCGGCTCCGGTACGTCGTCGACCACGAGTTTGGAATCACGCATTACCACGGCGCGCATGGCTGACCTCGAGGCACACGAAGGGTGACGGAGTTTCGATGATCCATCTCACGCTGACAACTTCGGATGTCCCACGTAGGCTTGCCGGGTCAGCAGACGAGATCGATGCCATGGCCATTCTGCTCTACGACCATCCACTCTCACCCTATGCGCAAAAAGTGAAGATCGCATTGCGCGAGAAGGGGCTCGAGTTCAGCGCGCCGCTACCTGCAGATCTCGGCAGTGGCCGGACCGCCGCCGATTTCGCACGTGCCAATCCGCGCGCCGAAGTGCCGGCGCTCCTCGACGGTGACGTCACGGTGTGGGATTCGACCATCATTCTCGAATACCTCGAGGACGCCTTTCCGACCCCCGCGCTGCGCCCCGCGAGCCCCGCCGAGCGGGCTCGGGCGCGAATGATCGAAGAGGCGATGGACACCCACTTCGAGGCCATCACATGGGCGCTTTCCGAAGTGCAGAACTTCGGCCGCGCCGACGGCGCGGAGGCTGCGCGCCTGATGGCGCGCGGCGCAGATGAGATCGCGGCGTGGCATGCTTGGCTCGAAGGCGAGCTCGGGACCGCCCCCTACTTCAACGGTAGTACATTCGGCTGGGGTGACCTCGCAGTCGTACCTTTTCTCAACGGCGCGGCCGGCTTTGGGCACGCGCCAGCAGTTGCCAGCGCCCTCGGTCGCTGGTTCGCGCGAGTCAACGAGCGAGCAAGTGTGGCGAGCACCCGCCGCGAAGCCGAGGCGATCGCCATGAACGCGGCTAGCGGCGGCATGCAGGCGGTGCGCGCGGCAATCGAGAGTGGCACATTCAAGCGCGAATATCGCGACCATCGACTCGAGTGGATGATCAGGAACGGCGCTCTCGCAATCGTTTCGGCGGGCCTCGAACGCAACAACATCCGATTCACGAATCCCTTTGCCCACTGACGAATTCACGGCCGTCGCGGTCCTGCACCGCGAGGCCGACTTGTTGGTGCTCGACAAGCCGAGTGGGGTCGCGATGTTCGCCGACCGCACAGGCGCACCGTGCTTGTGGGACGTACTCAAGAAATACTTGGGCGATACACCGCCGTTGCCGGTGCATCGTCTCGACAAGGGCACGAGCGGCGCGCTGTTGATCGCGCTGTCGGCGCGTCGCCAAGCGGATCTCAATCGCGCGTTCGCAGCGCGCAGGGTGCGCAAGCACTACTTCGCGCGTGTCCGCGGCTACGTCGATTCACCGGCCACGATCACGATCGATCTACCGCTCATCAAGGGCCGTAAGAGCCGCTATCGCATCGCCGCAAAACGCGCTGATATTCGCCGTACCGGCAACCGCTTCCACGCCTTCCGGCACAGGCCCGGCGGACTCACGAGCGTGACGCACGTGCGGCGTATCGGCGGCGACGACTCGAGTTCGCTACTCGCCGCGGTACCGCTGACTGGCCGCACGCATCAGATCAGGGTGCACCTCGCCTGGATCGGCCATCCCATTCTCGGCGATCACCTGTACGGCAAGCCGACAGATGCGGCACAAGCGTGGCCGCGCCTCGCGCTGCATTGTCATCGCATCGTGTTACCCGACCGCGCGGGCACCTTTGCCGCCCCTTTGCCGGGCAACTTCTGACGCGTCAGGTCAGCCGCGACGCCCAGCGCCGCACGGCAGCAAACGCAACCGCAGTGGCCGCCGGATGACGGGTGACGCCGAACACGACCGCACCCGCCACCGCACCGGCCAGCAAGCCGCGCAACTGCGGGCTCGTCGCGGCGCCGGTCGATGCCCGCGAGACGGTGTGCTCGCAATTGTTGGTGAGTAGGTTGTAGCCCGCGCGCGTGCCGTATTCGGCGTGTGCGAGCGCCCGCGCACGGCGATCGCGCGCGGCGCGTTCGACGTACACGCGGCGTCCGGCCGCGAACTCGGCCACGGTCGCGATGTGCTCGCCACGAAACGGTGTGTTGTGCAGCACGCGGCCGTCGCCGAGGGCAATGCCACGGTGCATCACCAGCCCTTTGCGTCGCGACAGGACGTCGCCCGGCAGATAGCGAGTCATGGTCGAACCATCGATGGTTGCTCCGACGAAATTGGTGAGCAAGTTCCGTTCCAGCCCGGCAAGCCCCGTGGTGGGCCGTGTTCCGGTGCGGCGGGTGTGGGATCCGGCCAAATGCTGGTCAATTCGCTCCACTCGCTTCGATCATGTAGCCGACGGCGGCTGCCAGCTCGGCATCGCTACATTCCATACACATGCCCCTCGGTGGCATCCCGGGCGGCAGGCCAGTGATCGTGCTGGCGAGCAACGCATCGCTGCCCTTGCCGATGCGTGCTTGCCACGCCTCGAGGTCACCGCGCCGGGGCGCGCCGCCGGCGCCGCTGCCATGGCAGGCGAAGCAGTAGCGTTGGTAGATCGTCTCGCCCACCGCTACGGACGACGCTTCCCGCCCTCGATCGGCATCACCGCAACCCGCCAATAACACCGAGGCGACTATATACGACCATTTGCTATGCACCGACCACTCCCATCATGAATACCTCGAGCTCGCGTCGACCGCGCATCCTGCCAAGCTGGCGCCGTGAACGCGATTGCTCACAGCCGACACAAAATTTCCGCCGCACGTGCCAGCGTGTCATCGTCTTTCGCGAAGCAAAACCGAACCACGCGTAACTCGGGCGGCGTCGCGTAGAACACGGATACCGGGATCGCGGCGATGCCATGCTCGACCGTGAGACGCCTGGTGAGATCGACGTCGCGCTCGTTGCTCAACTCGCTGTAGTCGAGCATCTGGAAGTAGGTACCCGCCGATGGTGTGCCGACGAATCGCGAGCCGCGGAGCAGATTCAAGAATAGGTCGCGCTTGCGCTGGTAGAAGGCCGGCAGTCCGTCGACGTACTCGGGGCAAGCCGCCATGTAGTCCGCAAGACCCATCTGCACCGGCGTGTTCGCCACGAAGGTCACGAACTGATGCACTTTCCTGAGCTCGGTCGTGAGCGCGGCCGGCGCAACACAGTACCCAATCTTCCAGCCTGTGACGTGATAGGTCTTGCCGAACGACGAAACTACCAGCGCGCGACGGTACAGATCCGGATAACGCAGCACGCTTTCATGTCGTTCATCGTCGAACACGATGTGCTCGTAGACCTCGTCCGCCACCAGATAGATGGGCCGGTCGCCGAGCACTTCGGCAAGCGCGGACATGTCCTCGGCGAGCCACACCGAACCGGTCGGGTTGTGGGGCGAGTTGAAGACGATGAGCCGCGTACGATTGTTGATAGCGGCGGCAACACGATCCCAGTCGGGGCGATAGGTCGGGCTGCGCAATGGGATGTGCCGAGCAACGCCGCCCGCGAGCGTGATTGCCGGCTCGTACGAATCGTAGACCGGATCGAAAACGATCACCTCGTCGCCGGGCCGGACCAGCGCCGTGATCGCGCAGAAGATAGCTTCGGTAGCACCGGCCGTGACGGTGACTTCGGTCTCGGCGTCGGCTCGGCAGCCGTATAGGCGCGCGACTTTCCGAGCGATCTGCTCGCGCAGCGCCAAAACCCCTGCCATCGGCGCGTACTGATTGAAGCCGCCGTTCAAGTAATGGGTGACGCGCTCGAGCAACCGCGCCGGACCATCGAAATCCGGGTATCCCTGTGAAAGATTTATCGCGCCCGAATCGGCTGCGAGCTTCGACATCACCGTGAAGATGGTGGTGCCCACGCCGGGCAATTTGCTGTCGATCGCCATGCCGCCTCGAGTGTCGCGCGAGCAATCGATTCTGCCAGTCCAGCTCCGCCCTGTATATCAAAATTTTTTGATATTTGCGAAAGACACTGTTAGCATCCGCGCACCATGACGATTCTCGAGCCATGAGCGCCGCCTCCGACTACGGCAGGCTCTTGGGCGCATTGAAGGCGGCCGGTGATCCGCTGCGTGCCGAGATACTGCGCCTGCTCGCACGTGACTCGTTCGGTGTGCTGGAACTCGCCCACATGCTCGATGTGTCACAGCCAGCGCTCAGCCACCACCTCAAGATTCTGTCCAAGGCCGGCCTCGTCACCACGCGTCGCGACGGTACCAGCATCTACTACCGGCGCTGCGCACCCGATGCACCCAGCCAAGTTGCCGCATGCGGCACGACGCTCTTCGAGGCACTCGATTCCTTCGAATTGCCTAGCAACCTGCGCGCAAGGCGTGACGAGGTATACCGGGAACGGGCGAGCCGCAGCCGTGCGTTCTTTCGTGACAACGCCCGCGCCTTCGACGATCAGCGCGCGCTCGTTTGCGATGCCGACGTCTATCTCGGTGCAGTGGAAGCCGTATTGCCGGCGCGTGGGCGGCAAGCAATCGACGTCGGGCCTGGTGACGGCGATGCGCTCGAGCTACTGGCAAATCGTTTCGCGCGCGTGCTGGGCATCGACAACTCGAAGGAAGTGCTCGCGCGAGCCGCGCAACGCATCGACAGGGACGGCTTGTCCGGCGTGACGCTACGCGAAGCCGAATTCACCGACGTCAAGCGGCCGCACGCGGATTTCATTCTCATGGCCATGGTATTGCATCACGCGCCGTCGCCGCAGGCGTTTGTCGCACATGCTGCAAGTCTGCTATCTGCGCGCGGCCGACTCGTCATCGTCGAGCTGGTCACGCACGCGCAAGCCTGGACGCGCGAAGCGTGTGGCGACGTATGGCTCGGTTTCGAGCCGGACGAAATCGTCGCGCTCGCCACGCGCGCAGGTCTCACGCGCGCCGACGAGCCGCAGTATTTGGCACAGCGCAATGGCTTCCGAATTCAAGTGCATGCTTTCGATTCACAACAAGGAGCACCGACGTGACCCAAGACTACAAAGTCGCCAACATCGAACTCGCCGACTTCGGCCGCAAGGAGATTCGCCTCGCCGAGGCCGAGATGCCGGCACTCATGGCGCTCCGCCGCCGATACCGCGAGGATCGCCCATTGGCCGGCGCCAAGATCATCGGTTGCATACACATGACCGTGCAGACGGCAGTGCTGATCGAGACGCTGCAGGCACTCGGCGCAGAAGTACGCTGGTCGTCGTGCAACATCTTCTCGACGCAGGACCACGCTGCTGCGGCCATGGCCGCAGCCGGCGTTCCCGTGTTCGCGTGGAAAGGTGAAACCGAAGAGGAATACTGGTGGTGCATCGAGCAGACCATCCTCGCTGACGGCAAGCCATGGGATGCCAACCTGCTGCTCGACGACGGCGGCGACCTGACACAGCTCATCCACGAGAAATATCCGAAGATGTTGGAGACGATTCACGGCATCAGCGAGGAAACGACAACTGGCGTGCATCGGCTGTACGAGATGATGCACGTCAACACGCTGAAGGTGCCGGCCATCAACGTCAACGATTCGGTCACCAAATCGAAGAACGACAACCGCTACGGCTGTCGGCACAGCCTGAACGACGCAATCAAGCGCGGCACCGATATGCTGCTCGCCGGCCGGCGCGCGCTCGTCATCGGCTACGGTGACGTGGGTAAGGGCTCGGCGGCGAGTCTGCGCCAAGAAGGCATGATCGTACGCGTCGTCGAGATCGACCCCATCTGTGCCATGCAAGCCTGCATGGACGGCTATGAGGTGACCTCACCGTACCTACACGGCAACAACACCGGGAAGGCCGCAGACATCGATGCACGGCTGTTGGCCGAAACCGACCTCATAGTCACCGCTACCGGCAACAGCAACGTTTGCGACGCCAACATGCTTGCCGCGCTGAAACGCGGCGCCGTAGTCTGCAACATCGGCCACTTCGACAACGAGATCGACACCGCCTTCATGCGCAAGCATTGGCGCTGGGAGAAGGTCAAAGACCAGGTGCACCAGATCTACCGCAGCGATGACGAAGCCGACTACCTGATTCTGCTGTCCGAGGGCCGGCTGGTGAACCTCGGCAACGCCATGGGTCATCCATCCCGCATCATGGACGGCTCATTTGCAAACCAGGTGCTGGCGCAGATGCACCTCTTCGAGCAGCGTTGGGCCGATCAACCACCCAACCAGCGTGCACCGATCACCGTCGAGGTATTACCGAAGAAGCTCGACGAAGAGGTCGCCGAACTCATGGTTCGCGGCTTCGGCGGGATCGTCACCAAGCTGACGCCGGGGCAAGCGAAGTACATCGGCGTGAAGCAGGAAGGGCCATTCAAGCCTGATAGCTACAAATACTAGGACGCTGAATCGCGCCAAATCGCGGCCAAGGCCACTCGCAACGAGGACTGTGGGGGGCGGCCTTGGCCGCGGTCGATCTCGCCGGAATACAGAGCGGCAACAGCCAGTAAACTGTCGCCATGAAGCGCCCGCTGGCAGAGCAAACCCTCATCGTGGTGACCGGCAAAGGCGGTGTCGGCAAGACCACGATTGCTGCAGCAGCGGCGCGCCGTTTCGCGGCAATGGGCGCACGCACGTTGCTGACGACACAGACGCCCGAGCCCCTCGAAGCCGCGTTCGACGTTCGGCTGCAATACCAACCGCAGCCAATCGGTGAGCGACTGTGGGTCTCCAGTCTCGATGCGCAGCACGCTTTGAAGGAATACGTAGAGCGGCACTCGATCGTGCCCGTGCTCTACGACGCGTTTCTCGACAGCAAAGCGCTCAAGCAATTCACCGAGGCCGCGCCAGGCTTCGAGGAGCTGATGTGCTTGGGCAAGCTCTACGACCTGGTGACCTCCGCGAACTACGATCGCGTCGTGTTCGATGCGCCGGCCACCGGCCACGCCGCGCTCATGCTGCGCGTACCGCGCGTCATCGGCAAGGCGATCCGCGGTGGACCGCTGCATCGCAACGCACTCAAGCTCGAGCTGATGCTCGGCAACGATGCGCAAACGGCCGTGATCACAGTCGCGCTGCCGGAAGAGATGGCCGTACGCGAAACGATCGACCTGCGTGCGGCGCTGCGCCGTGAGGCGAACATCCACCCCGGGCCGGTGGTGCTCAATCGAGTGCGGCCGCAGCTGTTCACTGTCGCGGAGATGAATGCGCTTGCAGCGCTCGAATCGACAGGCGTCGCGCTCGCGCGCATGGTGAGTACAGCCAAGGCGCGATACGAGCTTTCCGCCACGCAAGCGCTTCACACCGCCGAGCTGCAACGGCGCACGCTGGACCCATTCATCGTGCCGGAAGTCATCCGCCAACGACACGATGTACCCGCCCTGCTCGATGCCGTCGGTGCGGCACTCGCGCCCATGCTGGGTGAGCGGCCGTGAACGACTTCGACGTTGCCGGGCTCGCCACCAGTGCGCGCATCGTGCTGTGCTGTGGCAGTGGTGGAGTCGGCAAGACCACGACCGCCGCTGCGCTCGGTTTACTGGCAGCTCGCAATGGCCGGCGTGCATTGGTGATGACCATCGACCCCGCACGCCGCTTGGCGCAAGCGCTGGGGCTCACCGAGCTCGGCACTGAACCAGGTCGTGTGCCGGGTGAGTTTGGTACCGGCGAGCTGTGGGCGATGATGCTCGATACGAAACGCACGTTCGATGCGCTGATCGAAAAGTATGCCGCGGACGAAGCGGTGCGCGACACGATCTTCGCCAACAGCTACTACCAGCACCTGTCGAGCCAGCTTGCCGGATCGCGCGAGTTCATGGCACTAGAAAAGGTCCACGAACTGGCACGCGATGCACGCTTTGATCTGCTGGTCGTGGACACCCCGCCGTCACAACATGCCCTCGACTTCCTCGATGCCCCCACCAGGCTCTTCGAGCTGTTCGAAGGCTCGTTCGTCGGTGCGCTTCTGCAGCCCTACCGAGTGGCCGGCCGAATCGGCTTCGGACTGTTCAGGCGTTCCTCCGATGCGGTGCTGCGTGTCCTCGAGCGTCTCACTGGTTTTCAAGTGCTCGCCGATCTGTCGGACTTCTTCTTGGCGTTCTCCGGTATGTTCGACGGGTTCAAGGCGCGATCGCGCGAAGTGACCGAGATGCTGCACGGCGACGCGACCCGCTTTCTGCTCATCGCCGCGCCCGACCCGGCGAGCCTACGCGCTGCCGACGCTTTCTTCGTCCGACTGTCGGCGGACCGATTGCCAATCGGCGGATTGATCGTCAACCGAGTGCACGATGCACCGGGGCTGTTGGACGGCGCCAGCTATCAATTGTCGGGCGCCGATCTGGAAGCCGTCGGTCGCATTCCCGATGCACGCGTCGATGGCCGTCTGCTCACCGAACGCCTCGTCGCCGCCTATCGCGACCACGTATGTGCTGCCGCCCTCGACGAATCGGCGATTCGCGATACCGAGCTTGCGCGTCACGACATCGGCGTGCGCCGCGTGCCGCACTTCAACCGCGACCTGCACTCCCTTGCAGACGTCGCCGCATTCGCCGACTCGCTTACGTGAAGGTGCGGGCGAGTCCTGCCGCCAAGTCGATCGCGGGCCGCCAATGGCAATCGTGTTCGAACACCGTCTCGCCGACCACCCAATCGGCGTGAAACAGCTCTCGCACCTTGCCCGGCGTCATCATCGGCGCATAACCAAACAGGCGCGCCAATGCCACGTTCGCAATCGCGACCGCGGCTAGAACCGCACGCGGTAACGGCACCGGCACGCTCCGGCGGCCGCACACTTGCGCCACCGTACGCCGAAGCGTGCGCCAGTCGTATCCATCTTCCTTGCCGTCGTGCAGTTCGTACGTGCCGCCGCGCACATCGCTATCGATCCACGCCATGATCGCGGCTACCAGGTCGTCGACATGGATGACCGAGAAACGGCCGCGATGAGCCGGCATGGCCGCCAAACCGTGACGCATCTGATTCAAGAGCGGCATGAGCTCGCGGTCGCCGGGACCATAAACGGCCGGTGGACGAAGCACGGTGGCATCGCTGCAGAACTGCCGCAACACGGCTTCGCCTTCGCGTTTGCTGGCCGCGTAGTACGACAAGCTCGGCTCGCGGGCGGCGAGTGTCGAGACCGCCAACACACGCGCGACGCCGGCATGGCCTGCCGCGCGCGCGAAATTGCGCGCGCCGACGACGTTCACCGCATCGAAGTCCGCCCTGGTTGCTCCTCGTACTGCGCCCGCGAGATGAATGGCGATGTCGGCATCGGCAACCAAGAGCGCAAGTGCAGTCTCGTCCTGCAAGTGGCCGACGATCCACTCGACTTTGTCGCGCCGCGGCTGCGCCTTGCGTATCAGCGCGCGCACGTCGAATCCGGCATCGATCAGTGCTTCGAGCAAACGCGTACCGATGAACCCGGTCGCGCCGGTCAGCGCAACTCGACGAGTGGTCATGGAGGAATCGGTGGTGGTCAGTTCGCGCGTTGCAACGCGAACGAATCCTTGAGCACCAGCGGTCCTTCACCTCGCAAGCTCGCGGCATAGTTCTGCCGAGCCTGAGAGCGAGAAGGCTTGCCCGACGAGGTGCGCGGCAGGGCGTGGGCATCGACCAGTTCGATGTTGCAGTGGATTCCGAACTCGGTCTTGATG
>QJXZ01000226.1 GCA_003248125.1 Gammaproteobacteria bacterium
GGCTGCCGGCGGGCAGCTGACTCATGACGCGGCCGACTAGGCGCGCACCGCCCGGCAGGCCGGCGAGCTCGGCGACTTGCCCGTAGGTCGCCACGCGACCGGCGGGGATCATGGCCACGACTTGCCAGATGCGTTCGTGGTCGCTCGCGTTGTCGGTACCGCTCATGACCGACCAGGATAGCCCTAACCACTGCCTTGAATTCGTCGTGCGTGCCCACATAGAGGGGCGGCGCATCGGTGGATATGTCGATCGCCGCGCGTTTCGTCTTGCACTTGCCGAACGCGACACTATGATTAGCACTCTCTCGCGTCGAGTGCTAATCGGTCGGGGACTGCCACCAGGTGCCGATTTCGACGTAGAACATCAGAAGATTCAAAGACTTGGGAGATTTCACGCAATGAAAATCCGACCCCTTCACGACCGCGTCGTGGTACGCCGCGTGGAAGAAGAAACGAAGACTGCCGGTGGCATCGTGCTGCCGGACTCGGCCGCCGAGAAGCCGTCACGTGGGAAAGTGCTGGCCGTCGGCCCGGGCAAAGCACTCGACAATGGCGAGGTGCGCAAGCTCGACGTCAAGGTGGGCGACACCGTCATTTTCGGCCAGTACGGCGGTAGCACCGTGAAGATCGACGGCGAAGAGTTGCTCATCCTGTCGGAGAGCGAAATTTTCGGCGTGATCGCCTGAACCCAACCGAATCGAGAACCAAGAGGATTAAGCGATGAGCGCTAAAGACGTACGTTTTGGTGATGACGCAAGAGGCCGCATGCTGGCCGGTGTCAACGTTCTGGCCGATGCGGTCAAGGTGACCCTCGGGCCGAAGGGGCGAAATGTGGTGCTGGACAAGTCGTTCGGGGCGCCAACCGTGACCAAGGACGGGGTTTCCGTAGCCAAGGAAATCGAACTCAAGGACAAGTTCGAGAACATGGGCGCGCAAATGGTCAAGGAAGTGGCGAGCCAGACCTCGGACGAGGCGGGCGACGGCACGACCACGGCAACGGTGCTTGCCCAGTCCATTCTCTCCGAGGGTTTGAAGTCGGTTGCGGCTGGCATGAACCCTATGGACCTCAAGCGGGGCATCGACAAGGCCGTGGCAGCGGCAGTCAAGCATCTGTCCAAGATGTCGCGTCCGTGCGAGGACTCCAAGTCGATCGCGCAGGTAGGCACGATCTCCGCCAATAGCGACGAAGCGGTAGGCGCGATCATCGCCGAAGCCATGGATAAGGTTGGGAAAGAGGGCGTGATCACGGTCGAAGAGGGCAGTGGCCTAGAGAACGAACTCGAGGTCGTGGAAGGCATGCAGTTCGATCGTGGCTATCTGTCGCCCTACTTCATAAACAGCCAAGAGTCGATGTCGGCCGAACTCGAAGACCCGTACATTCTTCTTTGCGACAAGAAGATCTCGAACATCCGCGACATGCTGCCGATTCTCGAGTCGGTGGCGAAGTCGGGCAAACCTCTGTTCGTGGTCGCCGAGGATATCGAGGGCGAAGCGCTGGCAACGCTCGTCGTTAACAACATGCGCGGCATCGTCAAGATCGCAGCGGCCAAGGCGCCGGGCTTCGGCGACCGCCGCAAGGCAATGCTGCAGGACATCGCGATTCTGACCGGCGGCACTGTGATTTCCGAGGAAGTGGGCCTCACCCTCGAGGGTGCATCTCTCGATGACCTGGGACGCGCGAAGCGCGTTTCCGCGACCAAGGAAAACAGCACGATCGTCGACGGCGCGGGCAAGAAGAAAGAGATAGAAGCGCGTATCAAGCAGATCCGCCAAGAGATCGAGGATACCTCCTCCGACTACGATCGCGAGAAGCTGCAAGAGCGACTCGCCAAGCTAGCGGGCGGCGTCGCCGTGATCAAAGTGGGCGCACCCACTGAAGTCGAGATGAAGGAAAAGAAGGCGCGCGTGGAAGATGCGCTGCATTCGACGCGCGCGGCCGTGGAAGAAGGTGTCGTCGCAGGTGGCGGCGTTGCGCTCGTGAGGGCGCTACAAGCGATCGAAGGACTGAAGGGCGACAATGAGGATCAAAACGTCGGTATTGGCATCGCGCTGCGCGCCATGACCTATCCGTTGCGTCAGATCGCCGCCAACGCGGGCGATGAAGGTTCCGTGGTGCTCGACAAAGTACGTGGCTTGAAGGGCAACAAGGGCTACAACGCTGCGACCGGCGAGTATGGCGACATGCTCGAGATGGGAATTCTCGACCCCGCCAAAGTCACGCGTACCGCGCTGCAGGCGGCGGCGTCGGTGGCCGGTCTCATGATCACCACCGAGGCGATGGTCTCCGAGCTGCCGGAAGACAAGGAACCGGCTATGCCGGGTGGCGGCATGGGCGGCATGGGCGGCATGGACGGTATGATGTAAACGCGCGATCGTCGCTGAGAAGCCCCGCCTCGGCGGGGCTTTTCATTTCTAATCTGCGAAGGCTCGCGTGCTGGACTCGTTCTCGTCGCGCGTTATCATCGGCTCGAGTCGCGGGGCGGCTTACAAGAATTCGAAACCAGCACTGAGGGGGTTACTGGTATGGATATGTCTCTCGTTCTCGACTACCTGGCGCGGTGGGGCCACTTCCTGTTCGGTATCACGTGGATCGGTTTGCTCTACTACTTCAATTTCGTGCAGGGCGAGTACTTCAAGGTCGCCGATGCGTCTTCGCGAGTCGATGCGTTCACCAAGCTCGTGCCGCGTGCGCTTTGGTACTTTCGATGGGGTGCGATGTTCACCTTCTTGACCGGTGCCTACATGCTGATGGTGCGCATGGGCGGTTGGACGCTCGACATCACGCTAGGCGCGCTGATGGGCACGCTGATGTTCTTGAACGTTTGGCTCATCATCTGGCCCAACCAGAAGATCGTCATCGCATCGAACGAAAAGTTGAAGGCCGGCGGCGAAGCGCTTCCGGAAGCGGCCGGGGCCGCACCAAAGGCAGCACTGGCGAGCCGTACCAACACGCTGTTCTCGGTACCGATGCTGTTCTTCATGGGATCGAGCACGCATTTCAGCCACGGCATCGTGGCAATGGACAGCCTCTCGTTCATCGTTTCGGTCGTCATCATCGCGGCGCTCGAGTTGAATGCGATCTTCGGCAAGCAGGGCCCGTTGACCACGGTCCGGGGTGTGATCGTGAGCGGCCTCGTACTCACTGCGGTGCTGTGGGGTATCGTCGAAGTTCTGTGATCCGATGCTCGTCGGGGCCGGCGTTCGTTCGTCGGCCCCTTTTTCTTTGAACCGGCCAATCGCTAAACTCGCGCCTGCTCGAGACACCGGAATCCCACGTACATGGCCGACAAAGAACCGAGCACTACGGGTGAATTCGTCGCCGACCCGGGCGACGCCGCGGGCTATCGGCGCCAGGGCCGGCCGCGCGGCGCGGCGCGAAATGCGCGCTCGATCGGCAATACGCTGATTCTCGCCGTGCTCGTTGTCGGGCTGGCCGTGGCCGGCTGGTTCGTCGCGACACAGCATCAGGCGCTGGCCAAGGCGGAGGCGGAACTCAACCACGCGGGCCAACGTATTGCGGTGCTCGAGGAGCGTCTGCAGGTGACGGATGCGACGATGAGCGAATCCGGCCGCGAGGTGAACGCCGAGATTGGTCGGTGGGAGGACGAAATTCGCAAGCTCTGGGACGTGTCGAACAAGCGCAATCGCACCTGGATCGAGGAGAACCGCGACAAGATCAAGGCGCATGCAGCGACACTGGCTGCGATCGATACGTCGCTGAAAGAGATGAAGACGAGCTTGGCCAAGCACGAGCAAACGCTCGGCCAGCACGCGGCGCTGGTCGACCAGCTTGCAGCGCTCGAGTTGTCGGTGCGTCAGCAGGTGAACCAGCAGCGGCAACTCACCGATCAAGTCAATGCCATGCGCCAGACCGTTGCCGGCTTGGAGTCGAGCTTGGTGCGGCGCGTCACCGACAACGAAAAGGCAGTCCAGGCGATCGATGCTTACAGGCTCCAGCTCAATTCCCGGCTGGTTGACCTGCAGACCCGCGTCGACAATCTGAGTACAACTCCAACCCCTTGATTCGATAGTAATTTCAGGTCCCGCGAAGTGTGATCGGCTTCCCGCCTGTCGTTGTGTCGGCTCGGCATACTGGCGCGGCCGAACGTCGGGGAAAATGCAGTCGATGTCCGAGTCCGGACAGCGTTTAGCGGTAGTGCTGTGTGCAGGTGCACCAGCGACTTGGGGTGCGCGAGCCATCGCGCGCTCGCTGGTTGCGCATTCTGCGGCGACCGTGGCGGAGAACGTCTGTCTCGTGGTTGGCGGCTCGTCTTGCGATCTGGTGGCGATGCGACAACGGTATCCGTTGGCGCTGCACGTCGTTACCGGCCGGGATGCAATCGGTGCCGACCTCTTCCTCCCGGCCGATGCGAACGAGTCGGTCTGCGATCACGTCATCGATCATGCGGTTGCGTTGTTTCGACTGCATGATCGGCATGTACTCGACCTAGCGGCCCAACAGCGCCGCGTTCAGCAACTATCTGAAATCGGGCGGGCGCTCGCGACCGAGCGCGATCCGGCGCGATTGCTCGACCGCATCCTCAGCGAGGGGAGACGGCTTTCGAATTGCGAAGCAGGCTCTCTGTACCTGATCGCAGCCGAGGACGTGACACCGCAGCTGATCTTCAAACTCGTGCAGAACGATGTTGTGAAGCCCAGTTTCGAAGAGCAACGACTGCACCTCACGCCGACGTCCTTGGCTGGCTACGTCGCGGTTACGGGTGAGGAACTCAACATCGAGGACGCCTATCAGATCGGGTCCGATCGGCCGTATCGATTCAATGCCGAGTTCGATGTCAGGAGTCGCTTTCGATCGCAATCGATTCTGGTTTTGCCCATGCGCGATCATCGCGGCGAGGTCGTTGGTGTTCTGCAGTTCATCAATCGCCGTGTCGACGGCGTGGTCGTTCCCTTCGAGGAAGAGATCGCCGACCTGCTGCGCGCGGTCGGTAGTCAGGCGGCAATCGCCATCCAGAAGAACAAGTTGATTAGTGACATTCGGGAGCTGTTCGAACAGTTCGTCCAAGCCTCGGTCAAGGCGATCGAGCAGCGCGACCCGACCACCAGTGGACACTCGTTCCGCGTTGCCGAGAGCACCACGGCATTGTTCGAGGCGCTACCACGCGCGGGCCTTGCGCGATTCAAGGACTTGCAGATTACGCCGCAGGCGCTAACGGAACTGCGATACGCAGCCTTGTTGCACGACTTTGGCAAGGTTGGCGTGAGGGAGTCGGTTTTGGTTAAGTCGCACAAGCTCGCCGACGGTCGGCTCGATTTGCTCGAGCATCGGTTCGAGCTTGCCAAGGAGCGTGCTCGATCGCGCGCACTGTCCGAAGAACTAGAGCTGCTGCATGCCGGTGTCGCAGACTTCCCGGCACGCAAGCACGACATCCGTACGCGAATGGCGGCTGAGCTGGCCCGCCTCGATCGGTTCTTCGCGCTGCTGGTCGAGGCGAATGACCCACAGACAGTACCGTCGCGCGCCAGCCGTTGGTTGGAGCGGCTTGCCGATGTGCGATTTACCGAGTTCGACGGCTCTGAAGGTGCGCTGATCGACGCGCGGGACCTGGAAGCGCTATCGATCACTCGCGGCAGCCTGACCGTGGCGGAGCGGCAGGAAATTCAGCGCCATGTCGAATTCACAAGAGATTTTCTGGCGGTATTACCTTGGCCCCCGGAGCTTTCCCGGGTGCCGCTGATTGCATCCGCGCACCACGAGAAGCTGGATGGCTCGGGCTATCCGCTGGGATTGGCGGGTGACCAAATCCCCTTGCCGAGTCGCGTCATGACCGTATGCGACATCTTCGACGCGCTAACCGCGATGGATCGCCCGTACAAGCCTGCACTTTCGGTCGACGCTGCGCTCGGCATTCTGGAGGAAGAGACCCGCGCGGGGATGCTCGACCGCGACGTGGTCAACGTGTTCATCGACAGTACTTTGTACCGTGACGCCGGTGCTCGCGTTGCTCAGCGCCAATCCTGAAGCACGTCGATGTCCATTCGCGCGCCACGATAGTCGAGTACGACGCCGGTTTCGGTGATCTCCATCAGCCGCACGTCGGGGGCAATCGTATCGCCCTCTTGAAATCTGCGGCCTTCTAGAGTCACCGCGCGCAGCGCAGGATCGCTCGAATAGACGTGCGTGGAAAACTCGAAGTTCGGCACCACCGGTTCTTCCCTGATTTGCATTGGCGCCGTTTCCGGAGCTGGTTGTGCCGTTGGCGACATGGTTCGCGGTGGTGGGACCGACAATTGTCGAGTGGGCGCGGGTGGCATCACGCCAAGGGCAGGTTCGCGATTCGCGGCCGACTCCGTCTCGAAGGTGAGCCGCCAGCCGGATAGCCAAGCCGTCATCAGCAGCGCGTTGACCACCAGCACGACGATGAGTGCGACCGTGACCATGGCGCGCGTTCGCGACGTCGGCGTAGCGACAGTGAGCAAGCCGGGTACGACGTCGTGGTTGCGTTCGGCTTCGGATTTGCGCAGTGCATCCAGAATGTACGACATCGTCATCGAGTCCGTGTTGGCGGAGGTATTCGCGAGGGCGTGCCATCCAGCGTCGGCGACTGCTCGCCGATGCGCGCGTCGATGGCAATCCAAGTCGCGGGCCCAGCAATGCCGTCGGGCGCGAGCCCCGATTCGCGCTGAAAAGCGACCAACGCGTCGTGGAGTTGAGGATCGAACAAGTCGGGTGAGGGGCTCGACCACGTGCGTGGTTTGATGCGCGTCAAGGCATCGCGTAACCATGCCACGGTCGCCGTTCGATCACCTCGTTTCAGATTTCCTTGGTAAAACGGGGGCATTCTCCAGAGCACCACGAAGTTACCGAACCAGTGACTCGACAGCGTTTCCCGGTTCGTGACGACGACATCGTCGCCAACCTGAATACGCACGTCGTCGGAGTCGATTGACTCGATCGCCGCATAGAACGGATCCGTGCGTTCGTCCCAAAGCTCCAGCACGGCCGGTCGATCGATGCGAAGTAGTTCGTCCCAGCCGCCGCTGAGCTTGAGACATTGCAAGCCGAATGCGGGGGCCGCGTTGCACGGAATATCGACGTCACCCAACTGCTGCCCCCACTGGGCAAACAGCGCAGCGTAAGCCTTCCGTTGGGTGGCGTAGCCACTCAACAGTCTTGGGCGCTCTATGGTGATTGGCAATGCCGCGGTGGCTTCTACGGTGGATTCCGAAGTTGGTTGCTCCTCGTCCGGGGCGGGTTCTGCGGTTTCCGACAGCTTCGGCTCCGCGGTGATCGGCACGTCTTCCGCCTCCGGTATCGCTCCCGAATTGGGCATTGCAGGTGCAGGATTCGGTGGAGTGGTCGTGGGTGATGGAACGTCATCGGGAACGCTTTGCAGGTAGGCCCACGCACCACCGACGCTGGCTGCCAGCACCACCAAAGATGCGCCGAGTTTGGGCAATGAACGGGTCTCTCCGCTCACTTCGCGAGTTGCGCGGCCAACGATGGCTCCTGTCACTCGATGTGTACCTTCGACGTACGCACCCAACAGCGCACGGTCGCATAGCACGTTGATCAGCCGCGGAATGCCTTTGCTCGCGCGATACACCTTGCGACACGCGCGAGTCGTGAAGGTGTTCGTGTTACCGCCAGCCAGCGCCAGCCGATGGGCAATGTAGGCCTTGGTTTCGTCCGCATTCAGCGCGCCGAGGTGATAGCGAGCTGTAATGCGTTGCGAGAGTTGGCGCATGTCGCGCCGGTCGAGGAGCTCCGCCAGCTCTGGTTGGCCGGTCAAGATGATCCGAAGCAACTTGCGTTCGTTGGTCTCCAAATTGGTGAGCAAACGGATCTGCTCGAGCACCATTGGTGACAGATTCTGCGCTTCGTCGATGATCATCACCGTGCTGCGCCCCGACCTATGGGAGGCCAGCAGATGCTTGGTCAGACGATCGACATAGTGCTTCACCGTGTGTGGCTTGCTTTGTTCGAACGCGATACCGAGTTCTTCACACAGTGTTTCCAGAAGCTCCTGAGCGGTGAGCCGGGGATTCAAGATGAATGCCACGTCGACGTTGTCGGGGATTCGGTCGACGAGGCTGCGAACGAGCGTGGTCTTGCCCGTACCGACCTCACCCGTCACCAGTACGAAACCACCGTCGGTCTCGAGCCCGTACATTAGGTGTGCGAGTGCCTCGCGGTGGCGATCGCTCATGTAGAGAAAGCCAGGATCGGGAGCGATCGAAAATGGTTTGCGCTTCAGGCGGAAGTGGTCTTCGTACATCAAGACGCCTTCAGTAGCTCGCTTATGCGATGGTCCTTCCGAATCCAGACATCGTCGACCCAATCGCGCGCCGCCGAGCGCTGCTCGGCTTCAATCGTTGGGGCGGCAATCAGTGCCACGTGGACGAAGATGCGCTCGGCGCGTCCACAGAGGAAATCCCAGAAGCTCGGCACGCCCGTGGGGTAGACGATCGTAACGTCGAGCACCTGATGTATACGATCACCTAGACTGCCCAGAACGGCGGCGACGCCTCCGGTTTTGGGGACCAGGAGGTGTCTGAACGGCGATTGTTGCGCGGTGTGCTTGGTAGTCGTGAATCGCGTGCCCTCGACGAAGTTGAGTGCGGCGGTCGGACGAAGCTTGAATCGTTCGCAGGCGCTGGCAACCGACTCCTGATCTTTGTTGCGCAATTCTGGATTCGCTGCGAGCGCTTCGCGACTGAACCTATACACATAAGGAAAGTCGAGCAACCACATGGCCACGCCGATGAACGGTACCCAAAGCAACTGCCGCTTGACAAAGAACTTGAGGGGCGGGATCCGGCCCAAGAAGAGGTCTTGTAGAACCAGGATATCCGACCAACCCTGGTGGTTCGAGATCACGAGGTACCATCGGTCGGTAGAGAGCGGTTCTTGCACCTCCCAATCGACGGTGATGCGGGTGATTCTGAGTACACGAAGGAGAACCCGATTGACGCCGACCCAGAGGTCGATGATGCGTGTCATTCCCCAACCTAGGGACGCTTTACGATCGGGATTCCTCGTCAGAGCACGCGGCACAGCGAGCAAATAGATGGGGATACAGCAAAGCACCGTGTTGACCACGATCAGCAGGACAGCGGAAACGCCTTTGATAGTGCCCATGAGTAAGTGGGGTCGAATGCGCCAGGAAGTCTTAACACACGGACCGTCTGCGATCCACAGTTTGCGTCGTTGGGCGCAGACGACGAGCCTTGCAGTGGCGCTGGTTACGCTGTGTGGTTGTGCGACGTTGTCGTTCTATGGTCAGGCCGTCCGTGGCCAGTGGTCGGTGGGGACGTCGGGTCGCGACATCGATGCGCTCATCGCCGAAACGTCGACGGACGAAGCGCTTCGCGGGCGACTCGAGACCGCGCGAGACATACTGACATTTGCAGAGTCAGACTTGGGTCTGTCGGCAGGGAAGCGGTTCGGCAAGTACGTTGCGCTCAATCGTCGCTACGTGGTGTGGAACGTGTTCGCCGCACCTGAATTTTCGATCGACGCACATTACTGGTGCTATCCGATCGTCGGATGCGCGGTCTACCGCGGCTACTTCGACAGAGCCGATGCAGAACGTGAGGCCTTGCGGATGCGGGCTCGGGGTTTCGACGTCGCGATTGGCGGTGTTGCCGCCTATTCTACATTGGGATGGTTTGCCGACCCTCTGCTATCCACTTTCATCGATCGGCCCGATGCCGAGCTCGCCGCGCTTTTGTTCCACGAGTTGGCGCATGGCCGCGTGTTCGTCCCAGGTGACTCCGAGTTCAACGAATCGTACGCGTCGTTTGTCGAAGACGAAGGCGTTGCGCTATGGCTCGCGTACGCGAATCGAGGAGACGAGCTTGCGGCGTTTGAAACGCAACGCCACGCCGACCAGCGTACCAGCGCCTTTCTTCAGCGCTGGCGTGAGGCGCTGTCTGATCTCTATGCGATTGGCGGCGACACTTTTGCGCTTCGTATCGTGAAGGATGAGATGTTCGAGGCCATGAAGGCTTGCTATCTGGCGAACTCCGCAGCACTCGACGGAGGTCGACGCCGGCGTTGGGCACGAGGTCACATCGGTAACGCAGACTTCGTACCACTGGTGACGTACGACGGATTGAAAGATGTCTTCGGCGTACTGTTCAGGAATGCCGGCGGCGATTGGTTGCGATTTCACCGCGAAGTGGCAGCGCTGGGCGAATTGAACGCGGAGGAGCGCAGCGTGGAGATCGACCGACTACGTGAGCAGCAGCCAGCACATCATGCTGATCAGGGCGGCACCAATCAAGTTGAGTGCGAAGCCCTCTCGTACCATGTCGCGAACGGCGAATCGACCCGTACTGAACATGATGACGTTGGGCGCGGTCGCGACGGGTAGCATGAATGCGCAGCTCGCGCTCATCGCCGCGGGTACCATCATTAGGCGCGGATCGATTCCGACACCCACGGCAGCAGCGGCGAGTATTGGCATCAACAGCGCAGTCGTTGCGGTGTTGGAGGTTGCCTCGGTGAGAAACGTGACGGCGAGGCAAATCAGCAGAATGATGGCGTAAGTGTTCCAATGTGCGAGTCCGGAAAGCGTATCGCCAATTGCGTTGGACAATCCCGACGCATCGAATGCCTCCGCAATTGTGATGCCCCCTCCGAATAGAATCAGTACGCCCCATGGCACTTTCTCGGCGCTTTGCCAATCGAGCAGTTTGCCACCATGACCGTTGGGAATGAGGAACATGGCAACCGCCGCGAGCAATGCGACGATGGCGTCATTGGAATACGGCAAGCTCAGCCATGCAGTCCAGCCACCGAACGGCTCGGTGCGGGTGATCCAGAGCAGCGCCGTGACACCGAATACGGTCAGCGTGCGGGCTTCCTCGGTCCGCCATTCGCCGACCTCCGGCAGGTCGATTGCGCCGGCCCGATCGAGCGATCGCGTGAGCCAAAGCGCCATCAACGGTAGGAACAAAAGCACCACGGGCACACCCCAGCTTGCCCATTGGAGGAACGATACCTCATTGCCGGTGGTGGTCTGGTAGATGCTCATGAATATCAGGTTGGGCGGAGTACCGATCGGGGTGCCAATGCCGCCGACGCTCGAGGCGTAGGCGATGCCGAGCAGCAACGGGAGTGCAAGACCAGGATTCGACGCCCGCTCGAGTACGGCCAGCGCTACCGGTAGCAGCATCAACGTCGTTGCGGTATTCGATATCCACATGGACAAGACCGCCGATGCAGCCATGAATCCGAACACGAGGTGACGATTGTTGCTACCACCGAACGCGCGCACCATGGTCAGGGCGATTCGGCGGTGCGCGCCACTCTTCGCCATGGCCGCGGAGAGAATGAAGCCGCCAAGCAGCAACAGAATGAGGGGATTGCCATAGGATGCCGAAACAGTTGTCTGCGGCAATACGCCAGCCAAGGGGAATACCGCCAAGGGCAGCAAGGACGTCGCAGGAATGGGGATCGGTTCGAATATCCACCAGATGACACATACGACGGTCACTGCAGCAGTGATTGCCGCGGGCTCGGGAAGTCCCGCGTTCAATACGAGTGCCGCACACAGCAGCCCCGCAAGTGGGCCGGCCGCAAGCATCCAGACACGCAACAGTGCGATGGGATCGGACATCGTTCGATGGGATGATTATGCTGCAGGTTGCCTAGCTACGACTGCGATTGCAACCGAGTCATC
>QJXZ01000107.1 GCA_003248125.1 Gammaproteobacteria bacterium
CGGCCTCGGCATTCGCATCCGCGAGGATGCCCTGCGTCAGGTTTTCTATGGCGACTGCTCGGCGGAGGACGTGACACTCGCCAAAGCGTGCCTCGTCACCCAGCGCGCCGACATCATGATGAACCGCATCCCTATTACCAAGGCGAATTGGGGACGGCTACCACGTGACTACATTGTCTGCACTGATGATCGTGCCATTCCCGAAGTCGCACAGCGGCGCATGATCGACGCAGTGGGTTGTTCGCGCGTGGTGACGATGGCGACGAGTCACTCACCGTTCTTCTCGGCGCCGGACGCGCTCGCGCAACACCTGCACGCATTGACGCTTTGAGCCACGCTACGCCGTCCGGCGATTTCCTAACACTTTGAGCGGCGTCGGCGGATGCACGGCTCACTCGGGTGATGCGCGAATGAGACATCCTTCACCGCCGTTCATCGCCTCCCGATTGACGAGGTAGCTACCGGTAGCTACTTTATTCGAATGCGATCTGTCGGCCTGAAAATGTTGAAGAACAAGTTGAGCGAATACGTTCGCCTGGCGGCCGCTGGAGAAACAGTATTGGTCGTCGATCGCGACAAGGTGGTTGCGCAGATTACCGCGCCTGACGCAGCACGTAGCCCGTTGGTTGCCGATGCGTTGCTCGCCGATGCCGTGCGCAATGGCTGGCTCACGCCGCCGGCGGTGGGCGCACAGGACAAGCCGCCGGCCTCACGGCCGGTTGCACCACTCGCCGACCTGCTCAACGAGCTGGAGGACGATCGCAAGGATCGATGATCTACCTCGACACATCGGTCGCGCTCGCGCAGCTACTCGCTGAAGATCAACGTCCGCCCGACTGGCTGTGGGAGCGAACGCTGGTGGCGAGCCGGTTGCTCGAATACGAACTCTGGACGCGCATCAATGTCCGCAAGCTCGCACGATCCCATGGCGAGGCGTTCGAAGACCTCCTTGGCCGACTCGCCTTCTTGGAGCTTTCGCAACCTGTGCTCGCGCGTGCCCGCGAGCCATTTCCGAAGCCAGTCCGCACGCTCGATGCGTTGCATCTTGCGTCACTCGAGTTTCTGCGGCGCAATGGCCAGACCGTGGAACTCGCAAGCTACGATCAACGCCTGCTGCAAGCGGCAGCCGCGCTCGAAGTAAGCAGCGTGGACCTCACTGCATAGCTACTGCGATTCATCGACTCCCGCGCTCGTGATTGGTGTCAATCGAGCCTGTTGCGGACAGAGACGGGCAGGCGGCGCTCGATTGAACGGTGGCTACGATCCAATTCCGAACGTAGTTCGCGCGGCTGTTGCATTGGCACTGTGCGCTCTGATTGATTCGTGACGTGTGCAGAAAGTTCGGTTGAAACATCCCGCACCACCGATTCGACCACATCGGCCATGCTGCGTCGGGAGGTTCGGAGGTGCTCGCCCCAGAGGTGGCGGCCCGCGAACGCATCCACCAGCGCTGCACGGACGCAAACGCTACCCCCGTGCTCCGATAGCGAACCTTTCAACAACCATCGTGTGTCGTTCGACCATGCCGACACCGACAGGTCACCGCGGAGAGGCCTGACTCGGAAACGGCATTGGCGCGTGCGGGCCAAACAGTCGGCAATTCGTTCTGTGAGCTCGGTGGCGACGAGGAGACCGTCCGGCTGCGATCCACGGTAGTTGAATGGAATCACCGCAAGCGCCGCACTTGCGTCTCGAGTCATATCGTTGGTGCGCGTAAGACAAGCGCGGACATGGGCGAGAAGCCGGTAGCCGTGGCGCGGAATCGTTTCGATATACCGTGGCGCGTGGGGGTCGTCCTCGAGTGCTCGTCGAAGCTGGGTGATCGATTAGTAGACGACTTTGTCGCTCACTACTAGGCTCGCCCAGACGCGAGCCAACAGTGCCTCGGCGGATACGACCGCGGGCGCCGCGACCGCGAGCGCGATCAACACGTTCATCGATTTGCACTCGAGTCGCACACCGTCGATTTCGTTGGACGCCGGCGTAACGCGCACGTTGCCCAGAAAGAATGGCTGGTTTGGATCAATCGCGTTCACGACACCCCCAAGGCGCGACGAACGTGAAGATCAGGGCACGACAATGCGCAGCGGCACGGTGGTTGGTGCCGAGTCCCCCCAACCACTGAGAAACTGCGCGTGCAACGTACCGAGCACTACCTGATCGGCGTGGAAAGCGCCTTCCGTCAGTGACGTGATGCCGAGGTCGATTTCGTAGGTCGTTGCGCTCTTGTCGAGGAACTGTCCGACTTTTTCGAGCAGGAGGGCGGTTTGTGTTGGCTGCTCGGCCCACAACGTAAAGCCACCCGTCTCCCGAGTCAGTTCGTCGAGTGCGCCTCGGTCGCCGTCCGGTGTGACGTAGCCGACGGCGATGATGCGCGTACTCGCGTTGCGACTCTTTTCGGCGAGTGACTGACGCTGGGCCGCACACTGTTGCAGGTCGCCACAGTTGTCGTCACGACCATCAGTGAGCACGACGATGGCATGTGGCAGTCCAGCCGGCGCGTCGGCATCGATCACGTCGAGCATCTTAGTGAGCGCAGCGTAGAGCGGTGCTGAGCCACCCTGGAGACCGTCGAGCGCCCCGATTGCGGTATGTAGATCCGCATCGGGCGCGGCAAAGGGGGGTACCAGCAACGTGAGCGGCTCGCTCGGCAATTCGCGGTGTTCGCCGTTGGCGATGTCATCGGCGGCAAAGGCACCGAGTGCGACTGGCGTGTCAGCAAATCGTTTGCCCAAGAAGTAGCGCATGCCATACAGCCGACTGTTGTCCGGATCGTTCAGTGCCGCGAGACGACTCATGTCCACTAGTAGCGCAGCCGCGTATGGCTCAGCGGGGCCGCCCTGGAATGCTCGGAAGGCGGTGGGTTCACCGGCCGTATCCGCTGTGTAGGCGACATCTTCGGTGCCCGGGCCACTCACACACTCCGCGACTGGTGTCGGTACGTCGTTGTCGGGATCGGGTTCGCAATCCATGAGCCTGATCTCGAACGAACCGTCGCCGCCAAAGCCGACTTCGTCGATCACTTGCGTCGTCCAGTCGAGCGAGCGGCCGGAGTCACCGATGACAATGGCGGCATCGGGCGTGCCAATCACGCCGAGAGAGGGATCGTGTCCGCTAGCGTAAAGCACGAGCTCGAACTCGATACGCTGGCCATTGGTGAGGTCTTGGACGTCGGCACCGGCTCGCAGCTCCATTCCGGCGTGCTTGACGTATACGTCTACGTCGACTTCGCCAGCCGGAACGTTCGTGAATCGGACGCGACCCTGTTCATCGGTAGTCCCGCCGTTGTCGAACGCCGGTACGTTGACGCCCCAGGGATGCCATATTGTCACGCTGACACCGGCAGCCGGATCACCGAAGGCGTGCTTGACCGTCACATCGACCGTTCCCGTGCCTACGGGCGGCCGTTGCGCGCCGCCGCCCTGCCCAGCACCGACATTACCGCCGGCAGGCACCGCGGCCTGCCCACTGCCGCCTCCGCATCCACACGCAATGAGCGCGATACAAAAACCGATGACGTGGCAAATAGACGTCCAACGCGCGTGGTGGTGGAACTCCAGGTAAGCGTTCATGGTGACCTCGAAGTCGACGATGCGGCCACAGCCGATGAACGCAGCCTGGCCGCCACCCGGTACAAGGTCTTTGGCAGAAATTGATACGTTCTGAAAAGTGCTGAATGGAACGGCTTACCGTTCGCGATGACGGGGCGGAAGCGGCTAGACCGCTCGACTACGACCTGATCGCGACGGCCTACGGTTCAACCACGCAATCGCGTCAGTTGAATTGCACGCCGAACCCCGCCTCCCAGGTGATGGGGTAGCCTGGGCTCGATTGAATGAAGGCCTGATGGAAGTAGTCGGCATTCGTGAGATTGCGGCCGGACGCGAAAACATACCAGCCGTCGCTCGCCGGTGCGTAGCCGAGCACCAGACCGAGCAGCCCGAAACTCCCCTGCCGCTCGGTGGCGAGATTTTGTGGCGAGAAATAGAAGTCCGAGCGGTAGCTGTACTGCAAGGTGGCCGTGAACCGGCCAAGGTTCGACACAGGCAGCGCGTATTCCACCGATGTCGTCGACGTCCACTCCGGCGCGCGGCCGATCTCGTTGCCGGAGATGTCGCCGACGACTTCGCTGTCGAAATCGTCGAACTTTCGTTTCGGTATCCACACCACACCACCAGAGGCAGTCAGATGCTCCGTAAGTCGGAGGTTGGCCGTTGCGTCGAGACCCTGAATCTCCGCGTGGCCGGCGTTGTCGATCACGGATACCACGGTATCCGACAAGACCACCGTAGTCGGTACCTGCATGTCGTCGAAGTCGTAGAGAAACACGGCCGCGTGCAAACTCCAATTGCCGGTGGCGGATCTCAATTTGACGCCTGCCTCGTAGGCCAACAGGTTCTCCGCATCGAAGCCGTCGAACTCGCCCGATGGGAGTTTGTCGGTCGTGATACCGCCGCTCTTGAATCCCGTCGCCACGCTCGCGTATGCGAGAACGTTCTCATTCGGTGCGTAGGCCACGGCGAGCCGCCACGAACTGTCGTCCCAGTGATCGGCCGCGTGCAACGTTTCGCCATCGTCGAACACACCGGTGCCGAGCTCGCCAACCGCGCTCTCCTCGCGGCTGAATCGAAGGCCAGCGGTGAGGTTCCACTGCTCGCCCAACGGCAACTCCACTTGTCCGAAAACCGCATAGGCCGTTTCGTCGGCGGTCGCAGCGTAGTCGTTGAGCGGTTCCGAGTTCAGAACGGGTGCGTACAAGCGAAAGTTGGTGGTACTACCGCCATCGAACCAATACACCCCAACCAACCAGTCGATGGTTGAATCGGTCGATGCAAGCCGAAGCTCCTGGCTCCATTGATCGAAGCGCAGCGGCAAGACGCTGCGAATGCACCCAGCCAGTCGCGGGCTGCCAGCACAGTCATCGACATTTCTGACCTCTGAGCGTGCATACGCCGATACGGAGTAGATCTGCGCCCATCCAAGCCCGTACTCGACATTCGCCGTGACGAAGTCGTTCTTGGTATCGAGAAAGGGATTGTCGAGCGTCACTCTCGTCAGGTGGATGTCGCCGGGGTCTGGGAGGTAGGCGAGATTCGGCGACCAGACCTCGCCGGCCGCACCATCGTCGACGACGCGTTGAACCATGAAGTCGATGTGTAGGTCGTCGGAGGGGTCGATCGCCATCGATCCTCGGAGTCCCCAAAAGTCGGCTTCGGCGAACTCGCGTCGGTCCACGGTATTGCGGATGTAGCCGTCGCCTTCCGAGCCGATGAACGCGACCCGCAGCGCCACATCTTCGAAGGGCACGTTCACGTGTCCCTCGATCCTCGCGGTATCGAAACTGCCGTAGGCACCTTCGAGTGCTGCGCTCAGTTGATCGTCGGGCGGCTGCGTAACGAAGTTGATCGACCCGCCGGTTGCGTTGCGGCCGTAGAGGGTACCTTGCGGGCCCTTCAGCACTTCGATGCGCTGCATGTCGAAAGATCTTGTGATCGCGAGGTTCGCGGACCCCAGATAGGCACCGTTCAAGTGATTGGCGATCGCCTGTCCGGAGCCGGATTCGTTGGTGACGCCACGGAGTGTGAAGCGCGCCCCCCACATGCCGAAGTTGTTGACCACGAGTCCGGGAATCGCAAATTGAAGTTCATAGAGGCGCGACAGGTCCATCGTGTCGAGAAAGTCGCTGGACAGTACCTGCAGGCTCGCGGGCACGTCCTGAGCTTGCTCCTCCACTTTGCCCGCCGTGACGAGCACTTCCTCGAGTAGCTCGGCGTGCGCCTTGGTTGCGAAGGGAGGCAATAGAAGTAGTGCAATCGCGAAAGTGCACCACGCCTGATTGCATGTTCGCACTGTTTGCAGCCGACACAACTCGCCTGGTGCTCGACCGTTCACCCAGCCCGCCGAAACGATTGATGTCGCAGGAGGTCGCCAAGCATAGCATGGCCGGTTTGCGGTGTCGGCAACCCCTGATGGCGCCGTAACCCGCGCAATTCAGCACTTTTCAGAACTCATCAGGCGGCGCCAAAGACGTGCGGCGCGTGTGCTCGACAAGCTGCACACAACGGTTTTCGCCGCACCGTCGAGCACAGGAGTCACTGATGAGTACCTTCGCCGAACGTCTCCGCCAGGCAGATTCGACCTCTTTGTTACGTGCCCTCGGGATCTGCCTCGTGCTTGCCGCCGGTGGGTGCGGGGGGGGTGGCGCGGGCGCCAAGGCGGGCGCGCCGGCGCCAGTAGGAGCGCCGGATCCGAATGCCGGGTCGGTCACCGTCAACGTCACCGACGCGCTGGGCGAGCCCGTTCAGGCGACAGTTGATCTCGGCTCCCTCGATGGTCGACCCACAATCAGAAGGGCAACGAACGACGTCGGTGTGGCGACCTTCGACAATGTCCTGCCTGGCGACAAGTGGGTGGATGCCTTCAGCAACTTTCCCGTACCGGCGGGCCAATATGTCCCGTCCATCACACTGGTGCCAAAGGGACGTCTCGACGTGGCAATGGCCCTCGACCCACGTTCCCAACATGGTACGTTCGGCATCGGGTCGTCGATCGTGAACGAACGCTCGGCCGACGGACGCACGTTGGAATTCACTCTACCCATCGTCGACGTCAGCGAAGCCTCGAGCATCGACGTGCTGTTGATGCCCTGTGCGCCAAATCTCGGTAATGACACGCCCACGCATCGCGCAGATTGTGTCTCCGGTGCTACGAATTTCGATGCAGCGTATGAAGCGGACAATGCCGGCGCACCGCTCGAGGTCGCCACGTCGGGCGGAGAGCAAACGCCCTTCGCCGCGGGGTTGCTGCTCGATCAGAGCGAAAGCTTTGTTGGAAACGATCCGTGGGATGCGCGCCTGTTCGGTGCCAAGTATTTTCTACACAGCAGCACACTGAATGATCGTGTTGCGCTCGCGGCGTTTGCCTCGGACAACGTTGCCGCCGGAAAACTGAGTGCGTTGCCACAAAAACCGCTCACGATTTATCCCACCGCAGATCCACGATTCCTTGCGCCGGAACGGGACGCGTTCCCGACGGTCGATTCATTGGCGCAGCTCGAAGGCGGCGAGTCGTCCCTGTACCAATCCATTGGCGCAATGCTCGACTTCATCGAAGTTGAGGCACCATCAGGCAAACGGCGTGCCTTGGTGTTAGTGACGCACGGCCGCGACGAAACCTGCGGCTCGACCGCCGACTGCCAGAACGCAGAACAAGCAGTCATCGCCAAAAGTCGGTCGTCTGCCGCACCGATCATTACCGTCGGCCTTGCCGATTCCGTGCACGGCGATGGCCCCGCGTTGAGTAGGCTTGCGGAAGGCACTGGCGGCGTTGCGTTCTGGGCGGACAACTCGGACGAGCTGGGCAAAGTGTTCGGCGCGTTGCCTGCCGTCCTCGACACGCGTGTCGAAACGAACCTGACTCGCTTCCGCATTCAGTCGTCGACGCCTGGGGCATTTCAGCCGGGATACACCGTCTTTGGCACACTGCAGTTTCAGATCTGCCCGTGGGACTGCTACGTCATCGAGCGACCATTCGCGGTGCGGATTCCGTAGCTTGTGAGTGCCGGCTCAACCCAGCCCGACCTGTCTGGAGACCGCGCGCAACCGCGGTTCGTCGCGGATCGCGTCGAAGCCCGGCTCCGTGTTGATGAACGTCATCCATTGGCTGTGATCCGCCACCCCGCGCTCGAGCGCATCGAGGGCGAGACCGGTTTCGCCGAGTGCGCTCCAAATCAACGCAAGGTCACTGCCGACGCCGAAACCTTCGGCACCCAAGCCTTCGATGCGCAGCGCTTCGCGACGGGCAGCGTCGCGTTGTCCGTCGAGCGCAAGGGCGCGCCCCAGATCGGCGAGGGAACCGGGTACGCGGTCGTTCTCGTGCCCGCGCAACAGCTCGAGCGCTGCGTGGGCATCGCCCTGCATCATCATCACCCGTGCGAGTATTCGCCTGCCGAGGGCGTAGTACGGTGCCGTCTCCAGCAAACGGGTCATCCGTTCACGCGCGCCGACATAATCACGCGCGAAATATTGGACGACTCCGACATTGGCGGCGAAGGGCACCGACATCGGCTCCAACGCCTGGGCCTCGCGGGCCTTGATCAGGGCGTCGGAAATGTGGCCTAGATAGATCTGACTGTTCGCCAGCCAGAACATTGCCTGGCCATAGGTGGGACGTAGCTTCAACGCCTTGATGTATTGACGCTGGCCGCCCTGCCAGTCTCGGTCGTACTGAATCATCACGTGACCCAGTGATGCCTGCGCCTCGGCCAGTTCGGGATCGATGCCGATGGCGCGTTGCGCAGCCGCGCGCGCAGGCGGAAAGGCGCGATCAGGCTGCAGGATGTTGAACACGCCGAGTACCGCCCAACAATCGGCGAGTCCTGCTGCGGCAAGCGCAAAGTTTGGATCCAGGGCGAGCGCGCGATCGTGGAGTTCGATCGCGCGCTTCAATCCCGCCTCCGTTCTCGTGCTCCACTGCAGACGAGCGTTGAGATACAGTTGCCACGCCTCGACGTTGCTCGTTGGCCGACGGCTGAATCGACGTTTGCTGTTCGGCGTGAGTTCGAGTTCCAGGGCCGCAACTACCTGCTGCGCCATTGCATCCTGTACCGTGAAGACATCGCTCAGCGGCTCATCGAATCTTCCCGACCACAACGCGGTGCCGTTTTGCACGTCGAGCAACCGCGCCGTCAGTCGCACGCGGCCGCCATTCAACTGAATGTGGCCGTCCAGTACCGCAGCGACCTTCAATGCCCGGCCGGCGGCAAGCGGATCATCGGCTTCGCGCCATTGGCCGTGCACCGAACTGAGCGGTGCGACGGCGACGTTAGGTAGTTCGCTCAATCGCGCGATCAACGTATCCGCCATGCCGAGCTCGAGCGCCTCGTTGCGGTCGCTGGCAAGCAGTGGTTTGAAGGGTAGAACGGCGATGGACTGTCGGCCCGTGGCGGGGGCCTGAGTGCGACGCGACCAAAGCCATCCGCCAGCCGCCACGGTTGCGACTCCCAACACGCCGAGCACGTGGCGGCGCCCGGCGGTAGTCGGCGGCATCGTCGACGCACGACCGTCATCCGCCGCGGCGGAAGGCTGGTGCTGTGGAACGTTGTGGCTGTCATCCGCGCTTTCCAACGACGGCCCGTTTGATGAGGCGGGCGGCGATACGCTGGCATCGAACTCGACGGTGACATCGGCAACAAATCGATAGCCTCGGCCGGGGATCGTGGCGATCACGCGCGCCTGTTGGCGGGCGTCGGCCAACGCTCGACGCAACGAAGAGATCGCCTGGCTCAGATTGTTTTCTTCTACCACCAGCCCTGGCCAACCGGCCCGGAGCAGGTCGTCCTTGCTGACGACCTCGAAACGATGCTCAATGAGATAGAGGAGGACTTCGTACGCTCGACTGGAGAGGACGAGCGGTGCGCCCTGGCGATCCAATACTCGACGCTTAGGCAGATCTACCCGAAAGCTATCGAACTCGTACGCGCGAGGTGTCGTATCGACCATGCACTGCTCGGTAAGCGTGACGTCACAACGGACCGATTTAGCCTATGACTGCGGTTCTCGGCACGCAAGGCGGCGCGAGGGCCGCCGGCTGCTGCACCGGCGACGTCCCTCGCTACCGTTGCGGCATCGGCTCAGCGGGGCACCGATGACGATGCCCGATTGCCGAAAGTTCGCTTCTGCGCGATTCCTTCTGATCGTAGCGCTCCTCGGCGCGACCGCTGCCGCGACGGGTGCGGACGCGATCCACGTGCACAACACCACGGAACTGCTGGCCGCGATCGCCGAGGCAAACGGGGAACGTTCCATCCACCTCGCTCGAGGCAGCTACCGCGTCGAGGGCCCGCTCGTCATTCCCGACCACACGGCGCTGGTCGGTGAAGGGCGCATGCAGCCAGACGAGTTGGGTCGCGCACTCGGATTCGAACCAGGCACCGAGACGATCATCCGCGCGACCAAGGGATTCACCGGCGACCTGCTCACCTTGGGCGATGGCGCCAGTCTGCGTGGACTCGTGCTGCAAGACATTGCCGATGAGGGGCGCATTGGCAATGTCGTCTCGATCAAGTCGCGCAAGCCGGCCGACATCGTTTCGGCCGACATCGATGAGTGCGAGATTCGCAATCCGAACGCAATGGGCTTCTCCGACGAAGGTCCGAGCGGACACGGCGTGGTGGTGCTCAGCCGCGATCCCGCGCTGCACTTGCCCCCATTGCCCCACGTCGGGGCCACGCTCGACGTTCGAATTCGTAGCAGCATCGTGCGCGCGACACGTGGCGACGGCGGCGGCGTGTTCGTGATCAATTTCGCATCTGGCGCCAAGACTCGGCTCGAGATGAGTCACAACCGCATCGAGGCAAGGCTTGGCGCGGCCGCAGGTGTCAACAGACCAGACGTCGTGACCGACGCACAGACCCTGGTGGAATCGGAGCAGAACCTCTACACGCTCGAATCCAGCGAGCTCGGTGCGTACAACTGGTCGCTGATTGCTGCGAGCAACGCGCCCCACTTCGCCGCACGCGGTTCGAAGAGTGCCACCGCAAACGTGCTTCGCGTTCGTTCCGCCGGAGACGAGATCGACAGCGCCGGCTCGGGAATTCTCGCTGTGGCTGCTCGCCGTGCACTACCCGAGTCGGGTCTGGTGTCTGCTAATACATTGGAACTCGATCTCGAGCAGATGCGCATCAGAACCGCGCGGCCGGATGCCGCCGATCTGGCATTGCATGCAACCTTGTCGTTGGCGCCAGCGCCGCCGAACAGCGCGTTCGACGTCGGCGACGACAACCGCTTGCGCGTGCACATGAATGGCGTACACGGCAGCGGCCGCAGAAACAACGAATATGCGGTGCACGCCGGTCCACCGCCGGTCGGCGCTGACAGTGGCAACGTGCTGGAGATCGGCGGCGATCGCGAATCGTTCGCGCGTGCAAATCCAGAGATCGATCCGATACCGCCGGCGGAGTTCTTCGTCGAGACACAGCAACGCTCGCGCGCACCGGTCGGCGGCCATTGATCGACATGGCCTGCGACGATAGCGTGTAGGCTCGCTTGATTCTCACCGACCAACCCCACCACCGGAGCCCACGATCATGATCGACGCCAACGAAACCTTCGATGGCACCTGGCCGTTCGAACCCCGCTTCTTCGACGGCAATGGCTTCCGCCAGCACTATGTGGAGGAGGGCAGTGGCGATGCCATCGTCTGCCTGCACGGCGAGCCGACCTGGGGCTATCTGTATCGCAACTTCATTCCGCGCCTCGCCAAGCGCGGCCGCGTCATCGTGCCGGATCACATGGGCTTCGGTAAGAGCGAAACCCCGCAGGACCGCGACTACTCCATTCGCGATCACGCCGACAACCTCGAACGGCTGTTGCTCGCGCTCGATGTGCGCAGCGCAACGCTCGTGCTGCAGGATTGGGGCGGCCCCATTGGGTCGACATTTGCGCTGCGTCATCCCGACCGCGTGAAATGTATGTGCATTTGCAACACCGGTGTGCCGTTCGCGCGCGCACCGGCCGGCACCTATAACGTCACCGACCATCATTGGTTCAAGTGGGTGAACTCCGCCGACTTCGAGCCGACGGTGTCGCACCTCGGCTCGACGATCCTCTCGGTGATGAAGCGCATCGGCTTCGAGCGTGCTGCG
>QJXZ01000178.1 GCA_003248125.1 Gammaproteobacteria bacterium
TTCCTGCAGATGAACAGCTTTTGGATCTGCGGCGGGCCGTCGCCGATCTGCCAGCCGGCCACGTCACGTAGGCGCTGCGCAATCGGCAACGTGTCGGTGTAACCGAGGTGGCCCCTGATGACCATGCAGTCGTTCAGAATCTGCACGCACGTTCGCGGGATGAACCACTTCGCCATCGCGCCTTCCATCATGTGGTCCATGTCGTGCTGGCGCATCCAAAGTGCTTTGTAGCAAAGCAGCCGACCCATCTCGAGGTATGTCGCGGCCTCGGCGATGGGAAACGCGACGCCTTGAAAGCGCGCAATGGGCCGCTCGAACGCGACGCGCGATTTGGTGTACTCGATGACTTCATCGAGGGTTTGCTGCGTGGCCCCGATGCACATGAGCCCGATGTATGCCTTGTTCGTGTTGAAGAAGGCGACCGTCTGCCGGAACGAGCGCCCTGCGCCTTGTTGCTCTTCTTCCGGCGTGCCGCGCCAGAGCTGGTCCTCCGGCGGTACACGAACCGACTTCAAACGCAGGATGCCGCGCGGAATCGAGCGGCCGCCGAGATCGGAAAATTCCTCGAACTCGAGACCATCGGCCGTGCGCGGCACCGCGAACGCGCGCACGCCACGCCAGCCCTGCTGATCGCCAACGCGCGCAAAGACCATGAATACCGGCGCATTCAGATACGACACCGAATTCTTCTCGCCATCCAAGATCCACACGTCGCCCTCGCGGCGGGCGGTGGTGGTGATGGCGCCGAGATCGGCGCCGGCGCCGGGTTCCGTCAAGCCGAGTCCCACTTGGGAATTCTCGGCCGTGTAGTACTTACTCAGAGTACCGCCCGTACCGGCGAACAGCGGCGAGGTGCCGGCCGCGGCGCTGCCCCAAAATGCGCAGTTGAGATCTCCTCTCCCCAATTCCTCGACAACGATCCCGGAGCGGATGAAATCCACATCTTGCGTGGCGCCAATTAGCGCTCTGATCTTGCGCTGCAGATCGCCGGGATAGCTGCGATCGCGATCGCGGTCCATGTAACCGGGCAGCAATTCGGTGAGCGCAAACTCGCGAACGATCTCGCGAAACCGGTTCTGTTCTTCAGTAAAGCCGAAGTCCATGTTGCGTTGCTCCGTGGTCTCGAATGCGGATGTCCGCATCATTCTCAGTTGCTGGCGCCGCAGCTGTCCTAAGACAAGGTAGCCGGTCCCTCTTTGCCTCGCAGCCCGCGCTAGATGCACGCATGCGAGTATCGCTCGAACTCGGGGCTGTTCATGCCCACGTTTCGCTCCTACATTTCCCGCGCGGCCTTGTTGCCTCGCAGGAAGCCAACCCAGGCTTGGTCCCACGCATGCCACATTTCGTCGTCGACGAACCCGCGGGTCCGTTGGTAGTGCGTGTTCTGAATGAGAAAGACTAGCCTGTTGAGAAGCATTTCGGCTCGCGGTAACTGACTCCTTGGCCATTGCCTCGAGGCCGTTGTGCGAGTTTCCCCAGATTTCAGCGAGCACGGGATCGTTGGAGGGGTCGGCCCAAAACGGTCACTCGGCATCGTGGATCGACTGATAGGTCGATGCACGCAGCGCGCTGGCATTCGAGCGCAGCTGCAGCGCGACGAACAATAGAGACGCGATGACTGCTATGGAGCCGATGAATTCGCCCAGTGAACCAAGGTCTGCGAGTGACACGGCCCGTCTCTTTCGCCATTACGGGAATCGAGAACATATCCGTTTCGTGGTGCCGTGGTCAGCCCCAGCGCCGGCCAGGTTCAGTCGCTCGTTTGTCGAGATGTATGATACCGGGCTGGTTCGCGTCGAGACGCAGAGCAACTGGCCCGTTTAAGTGGGTGCACGCAGGCGGGACTGATCCGCGTGTCGGGCTGCGCCATCGAGAGAGATGAGGATCGACATGCAAACCGCCTATACGGAAGACCAAGAGCAGTTTCGCGAAGCCGTGGCGCGTTTCCTGCGCGACAAATCGCAACCCGCCGTCGTGCGCAAGCTCATGGCGTCCGATACAGGATACGACCCGGCCGTATGGCAACAGCTTTGCGGCGAACTCGGCCTCGCCGGCACGCACCTTCCCGAAGCATATGGTGGCTTCGGCTTTGGCGCGGTCGAACTCGGCATCGTCAGCGAGGAGATGGGACGGTTCCTCTATTGCGGCCCCTTCTTTGCGTCGTCGGTCATGGCCGGTTATGCGTTGCTCGAGTGCGGATCCGAAAGCGCGAAGTCTGACATCCTGCCGCAGATCGCGTCAGGTGAGTCGATCGCGGCGTTGGCGCTGGATGATCTGAATGCACCGGAGCGCGTTGGGCGATCGCTGTCTGTAAAGGGCAACAAACTGAGTGGGAAGGCGCCACTCGTTGTCGACGCACAAAACGCTCAGATTCTCATCGTTGTGGCAGCGGCAGGTACGAGCCTCGGTCTGTACCGCGTCGCACCGAATGTCGCGGGCGTCACCATCGCGCCGATCGAAGCGCTCGACGCCACGCGCAAGCTCGCGACGGTGACATTCGACAATGCAGCGGTCGAGCCAATCGGCAATGTCGATGAGAAGGCACTGGAACGGATGTGGAATTGCATCTGCGTTGCACTCGCGCACGAGATGATCGGCGGTGCTCAGCATCTACTCGAATCGACCGTCGAGTACACCAAAATGCGCTACCAGTTCGGTCGGCCCATCGGCTCCTTTCAGAGCTTGAAGCACCGCTGCGCCGATTTGCTGATGGAAGTGGAGTTTGCGAAGGCGGCCACGCACCACGCGGCGTTTTGTCTTGCGGCGGGTGAGGGTGAGGCGTATGCGTCGAGCATGGCTAAGGCGATGGCGGCCGATGCATACGTGCTGGCAGCGAAGGAGGCGATCCAGATGCGTGGCGGTATCGGCTTCACCTGGGAAGAAGATACGCATCTCTGGTACAAGCGGGCGAAGAGCTCGGAAGTGTTCATGGGCACGCCCGCGATGCACCGCGAGCGCATGGTGGCACTGATGGAGGACGAGCGATGAGCACCATGAACGCGGAGCAGATCGCCGAGGCCGTCAACGGTTGGCTCGACGAGCATTGGGATCCCAATCTATCGCTCAAGGCGTGGCGCGAAGTGCTGGTCGATGGCGGCTGGGCCACGCCGCATTGGCCGAGCGCGTTCTTCGGCCGCGATTTCACACTCGAGCAATCGGCCATCGTCGCGCGCATCTTTCGAAGCCGCGCGATAGTGCCGGTCGCGCAGGTGGGACCCGGCCGACTCGCGGCCGAGACCATTCTCGCCATGGGCAGCGAAGACCAGAAGCGCCGCTATTTGCGGCAGATCCTCACCGGCGAACACTCGTGGTGTCAGCTTTTTAGTGAGCCAGGCAGCGGCTCGGACCTCGCGGGACTGTCCACCAAAGCCGAGTTGATCGGTGGCAAGTGGATCATCAATGGTCAGAAAGTTTGGAACACGAGCGCGCATCACGCCGACTACGGGATTCTCGTCGCGCGGACCAATTGGGACGTACCGAAGCATCAAGGTATCAGCTTCTTTCTGATCCATATGCATCAGCCGGGTGTGGAGGTGCGTCAGCTGAAGCAGATGAACGGACATGCGTCGTTCAACGAAGTGTTCTTGACG
>QJXZ01000002.1 GCA_003248125.1 Gammaproteobacteria bacterium
AGCGACGTGGTGTCGTACGGCCGCGTCACCGGCGCCGCCGAACCGTCGATGCGTGCTTTCAATGCCCCGGGGCCGAGCAGTCGCGCATACCACTTCACGCTCTCGAGCGCAGCCAAGAGCGGCCGGAGCGCGCGTTGATCGCGCGTCGACAGCCCGCATCGTGACAACGGCACCGCCGGGCTTGGATCGATCGCAGTGCAACGCGTCAACACGGCTTGCAAACTAGCGGTGCGCCGCCGCACGGCATCGGCATCGGCATCGATGGTCGATGCCTGCGACCAAAACCGCTCCGCAACAGCCGGCAGGCGATCCCACAATCGCACGTCGAGCACGTGTTCGGCGACCAACTCGCCCCATAGGCACGCTTCGCCGCCGAGCACGCGGCCGCGTTCGTTGGCGACCGCGCTTCGTTCGCCCTGACCGGCCGCGGCGGCATTGAACTGCGTCGCCCAGCCGAGTCCGCCCTGCACGTGCGCAAGGCGCGGATCGTTGCGCAACGCCGCCTCGGCATCCGCCAGTGCGGTCGGCGTCGCTTCAGGATCGAAGCGGTAATGCAGATCGGCCGGATAGAAGAGATCGAGATAGTAGCCAGCGGAGAACACACAATCGAAGCCCGCACCGAGCGCCCGATCGCGCGACGCGGCGCCGCGCCAGCTTTGCACCGCCGTGCCGGTAGGCAAGTCGGGATGGACGATCTCGTCCCAACCGATCATGCGCTTGCCGATGCGATGCAACGTCGCGGCGACGCGCGCATTGAAGTGCGCCTGCAGCGCGTGCACGTCGTTCGCACCGATGGTGGTCATGTAACGACGCACTTCGTCGTTCTCGCTCCACCACACCGGGTGCACCTCGTCGCCGCCGATGTGTAGGTATGCGTCGGGGAATACGGCGGCAACGTCCGTGAGCAGGCGTTCGAGCGCGCCATAGACCTCATCGCGGGATGGATCCAGGCACGCCTTGTGCACGCCGAACCCTCGCGACGGCGGACCACGTTCGCCATCGCTGGTCCATTCCGGATGCGCCGCGAGCCAACTCGTGCAATGACCCGGCATGTCGATCTCTGGCACCACACGAATGCCGCGGTCGGCCGCGTAGTCGACGAGCGCGCGCAATTCGTCGGTGGTGTAGTACGCACCACCAGCGGCGGTCGCGAGTTCCGGAAACGCCTCACCGGCGAAGCGAAAGCCCTGATCGTCGGTGAGATGTAGATGCAGCACGTCGAGCTTGACGAGCGCCATGCCGTCGATGGTGCGCTCGAGTGCGCCGATCGATATGAATCGTCGCGCGGGATCGAGCATGAGGCCGCGCCACGGAAAGCGCGGTGCATCGTCGATCGTCACCAACGGAAGCCGAGCGCCGCGGCGATCGCTGCGCACGAGCTGACGCAAAGTCACGAGGGCATGCAACACGCCACGCTCCGACGGTGCATCGATCTCGACGCCATCGTCAGCGACCACCAACCGATAGGATTCATTCTCATCGAGCTGGGGATAACGCGCCGACTCCGCACCGCAATCGATGCGAACGTCGAAGCTGGCACCGACGGCCGCCATGTCGACGCTTGCGCGGTGCCACGCGCGTTCGAGGCGCGATGTACGAACGCCGTGCCATGCAACCGAGCCGACGCGGCGCCCGGCCAACCAGCCGCGTCTGCGCACCGCGGTCTGCGGCTTCGGCAACACACCTAACGAATCGATCGCCATGACCACGCACTGTCCTCGACGCTTGCGCATCGTGTCAACGCGCGCCGGTTGAGGGCGCCCCAACCATCTGCGACCATGCCGCACCCACGATCTTCGGAACGACATCATGAACATCAAGGACCGCATGCGTGCGGTGCTCGACGCCGAGGCGGATGCCATTCGCTCCGTGCAGATCACGGACGCATTCGAGGAGGCGGTTCACCTTCTCGAGCAGTGCAAAGGCAAGGTACTGACCACAGGCATCGGCAAGGCCGGCCACATCGCGCGGAAATTCGCCGCAACGCTCTGCTCCACAGCAACGCCCGCCGATTTCATCCATCCGGCCGAGGCTGCGCATGGCGATCTCGGGCTCGTGGATCAGGACGACATGATGATCGCGTTCTCGACCAGCGGTAAATCGGTGGAAGTGCTCGAGATCCTCGAGCTTGCCCGGCACTTGGGTGTGACCCACATCATCGGCGTCACGTCGCATCCCGATTCGACGCTGCGCGAGCATTGCGAAATCATCCTCGACATGGGCGACGTGGCGGAGGCCTGCCCGCTCGGGCTGACACCCACCTCCAGCATGGCAGTCATGCTCGCCATCAGCGATGCCGTCGCCATCGCGTTGATGGAAGTGAAAGGCGTCACCAAGGAGGACTGGGGGGCGCGCCATCACGGCGGCTATCTCGGGCGCATGGCACGAACCGACAACATGCCGCATTGATGGCTCCGAGCGCCGCGATTTCGCGGGCCGGCATCGTCATGCTCATTGCGCTCGCGATTCCAATCGGTCTGTACGCGCTCGGCTTTCAATTCCTCGGTATCGGCAATCCCGAGTTTCAAGCGCGCTTCGCGCGCTTGCCGCTGGCGGCTGCCGCGCACGTCGTCGGCGGCGGCATCGCGCTGTTGATCGGCGGCTTCCAGTTCGTCGCTCGATTTCGCGTCGCCGCCCCTCACTGGCATCGTTGGCTGGGGCGAATCTACCTTCTGCTGGTGCTCGCCGGCGGATTGGGCGGCGCCATCCTGGCATTCCAAGCCACGGGCGGGCTGGTGGCGCGAGTCGGCTTTTTCTTGCTCGCCGTGCTGTGGCTGTGGAGCGGCACCGCGGCATACCGGGCGATTCGAAGGCGTGATGTCGTCACCCATCGCAAGTGGATGATGCGCAACTACGCGCTCACTTTCGCGGCGGTGACGTTGCGCATGGAGCTCGGCTTGATCGGTGCGCTCGGTTACGAATTCGAGGTCGCCTATCCCGTGGTGGCATGGCTCGCTTGGGTACCGAATCTCGTGCTCGTCGAATGGTGGCTGCTCGCGCGGCGGCCCGCACCGTGAACGACCCACGCCGCGCCGCGAGCTTCTGGTTTCAATCGCTCGACGCACTACCGGTGGTCGAGCCACCTAGCTGGCCGCACACCGTCGACGTCGCGATCGTCGGTGCTGGGTACACCGGCCTGTGGACCGCTTACTACTTGAAGCAACGCGAGCCTGCGCTCGACATCGCCGTATTCGAGGCCGAACGCGTAGGCTTTGGCGCGAGTGGTCGCAACGGTGGTTGGTGCATTGGTGCCGCGTGGGGCGTGGACGGTCTGTTGGCGCGCGAATCGACGCGCGGTCGCGGCATCGAGTTGTCGCGGGCATTGTTCGACACGGTCGACGAGGTCGGTCGCGTATGCCAAGCGGAGAATATCGATGCGCATTTCGCCAAGGGCGGTTCCCTCAACGTCGCGACGATTCCGTTTCGCGTCGAGCACATCAAGGCCGAGCTCGACCGACTACACGGTTTGGGGTTCACCGAGCGCGACTACGAGTGGCTGCCGCCGGATGTCGCGCAGCAGCGGCTGAACATCACACCGAACCACGGC
>QJXZ01000335.1 GCA_003248125.1 Gammaproteobacteria bacterium
ACCTGTTGCGGGCGGACGAGTTCGACGCGGCGCGCGCGAAAGAGATCGGCTTCGTGCAGGAAGTCGTGCCCGCCGGGAAGCAGATCGATCGTGCACTCCAGATCGCGGACGAGATCGCTAAGCTGGCGCCGATCGCGGTGCAGGAAATCAAACGCGGTGCGCGCGTATACCTCGCCTCGGGCGAGCAGGCCGCGTTCGACGAGATTCCCGTGATGCGCAAGCGCACAGCCAACACCGAGGACTTCGCGGAAGGCATCGCGTCGTTTCGTGAGCGTCGTGCACCCGTCTTCCAAGGGCGCTAGACGCGGCGCGACTCACCGACCGACGGAATTTTTCTCTGGCTTGGATCGACTTGCGGCAATGTCGACGTCGTAGACCAAGACCGGCCAGTCCGTGTCGACGAGGACGCCGTTGGATGCGCGGAGAATCTTGCGAATGCGCTGGTTGTCGGCGAGCGCGTAGGCGCGAAACTGCTCCACGCCGTGTGCGCGCGCATAGCGGGCGATCGCACGCAACAGAAGACGGCCGAGTCCGCGACCCTGCAGCGCATCGACCACGGCGGCTGCCGGTTCGGCGACTGCATTGCGGTTGCCGCACTGCCGACGGTGGTAGCGAGCAACACCGACGATCATCGGTTCGATGCGTCCGTCGCGACCGACCAGCCGCGCTGCGATCGCGACGTGATTGTCGAGGTCGGTGTCGAGCAAGCGGTCGGCGACCGCCGCCGGCAGTTCGGCCATGGCCGTGAAGAATCTGAGGTAGCGCGTGCGTCGCGACAGCGAGGCGAAGCCGGCCATGAAGTCGTCGCGGTCGTCGGACCCGAGGAATGACAGCTGCACCCGGGTGCCGTCGGGCAGGGCATGGATGGTCTGGACCGGCGTCGGGGGCGCTCGGGTTGCCGTCCTGGCGTCCACGGCATTCCTCCGTGGTTTTGCAATGCAGCAATTCTAACGCTGGAACCGCTGGGCTCGCGTATGGCTCAGCGAACGCCGGCGTGCATTTTTGCAATTTCCAGATATTCCGTTATATATCAACTCGATAAATTAGATTGAAACCGCGCTTGGCGACCGGCTGGGGCGCCGCGATAAGGTCTGCATCGGCCCAAATTGGTGCGCCGCAACGCGTCGGGCCGAGATTCGGGTGTGCCTATTGCAGCGCTTTGCCGTGCTGCGCCATCCAGTCGCGCATGGTTTTCTCGGCGCCGGGGTCGAATTCGCCCCGCAAACGGGCGATGGCGGCGTCCCGAAACTCGGCGATCTCGACTCCGGAGATCACGAGATCGGGCAGGCCGCGCTTCGTGTAGGTGCCTTTCCAGCGCACGCGCAATTCGTTGCCCTCGACCATCGGCGTCTCGAACTCCACGGTGCGCGAGTCCATGCGCCGATCGAAGCCGTTCACGCTGTTCTTAAGCCGCGCGAGCAAAGCATCGCGCCCGCTGGCCAAAGGCTCGCCCTCGTAAACGGCGTCGGCGGTGAAATATTGCGCGAGGCGCGACCAGTCGTCGTCGACATACGTCTGCTCGAACGCATCGGCGTACGCAAGGTATCGGTCTCGTATGCTCATGGCGAATTCTCCTCTTCGCGCCTCAGGCCACGTCAACCCACGTAAGCATACCGCTACCGAAGCACAGGCTAGGGAATCGGCTAGACGGCGGCGCGTGCGTGGTCTACGGTCAGCCCATACATCGGAGCGCAGTCATGACCCAACGCACCAGTTTTCTTCCCAACGAAGCGGGCGATGTTCAGCCGGTCGAGTTGCAGAGCGGCGCGTTCCCGGACCCCGCCGCCACGCCGCTCGAGATGCTCGATGTCAGTGACTCGCGGCTCTTCCAACAGGACGCTTGGTACCCGTATTTCGAGCGCCTACGCCGCGAGGATCCCGTTCACTACACGCCGGAGAGCCCATTCGGTGCGTACTGGTCGATCACCAAGCACGCCGACATCATGCACGTGGAGAGTCACCATGAGGTGTTCTCCTCGTTCCCGACCATCGTGATCGGCGATAGCCCCAATGATCAGTACATCGCCAACTTCATCTCGATGGATCCGCCGAAGCACGATCAACAGCGCATGACGGTTGCGCCTGTCGTAGCGCCACGCAACTTGAGCAAGCTCGAGCCGGAAATTCGCGGCCATGCGGCCGACATCCTCGACAGCTTGCCCGACGGTGGCGAAGTGTTCGATTGGGTGGATCGCGTCTCGATCGAGCTCACCACGCGCATGCTGGCCACGTTGTTCGACTTTCCGTTCGCGGATCGGCGCAAGCTGACGTTCTGGTCGGATCTTTCCGTCGGCTCGCCGGAGACCACCGGTGCCGACGAAGGATTCAGCATGGAAGAGGCGCGTGATGGCTTGAACGACATGGGCATGACGTTCATGAACTTGTGGGCCGAGCGCGCCGCAGCCGACCCTACCGATCGGCACGATCTCATCACCATGCTCGCCCATGGCGAAGACACCAAGGACATGGTGACGCGTCCGCTCGAATTCCTCGGCAATATCATGCTGCTGATCGTTGGTGGCAACGACACCACGCGCAATTCGATTTCGGGCGGTGTGATGGCGCTCAATCGATTTCCCGAGCAGTACGACAAGCTGCGCAACGATCCCAGTGTGATTCCGAACATGGTCTCGGAAATTATTCGCTGGCAGACGCCGGTCATTCACATGCGGCGTACGTTGAAGAACGACTACGAAATACGTGGTAAGCGGATGAAGGCCGGCGAACGGGTGGTGATGTGGTACGTATCGGGGAATCGTGACGAGGAAGTCTTCGACAATGCCGACGCGCTCGACATCGCGCGGGCGAATGCCCGCAAGCACGTGTCGTTCGGCTTCGGTGTGCATCGCTGCATGGGGAATCGGCTGGCCGAGATGCAGCTCAGGGTGATCTGGGAGGAGATCATGAAGCGCTTCTCGTTCATCGAGGTGACGGGGCCCGAGAAGCGCCTCAAGTCGAATTTCATTCGCGGCATTCGCGAGCTACCGGTGCGCGTGCACCGGCACTGAACGGCGCGGCGGCGCGCATGTTCGAGACCAAGCGGCTGCCGAACGCGGTCGACGAAGTCGCGCCCGATGGCTCGAACGTACGCGCACTGCTGGGGCTCGAAGCGGGCCGCATGGCGCACTTCGAATTGCCCGTTGGCGCGACCTCGAAAGCGATCGTGCACAAATCGGTGGCGGAGATTTGGTACTTCCTTGGCGGCCGCGGCGAGCTGTGGCGCAAGCTCGGTGATCGCGAGGAGACCGTGGTGGTCGATGCGAACGTGTGCGTCACCATTCCGTGCGGCACGCACTTCCAGTTCCGCGCCCTTGGCGATCGGCCACTCACCGCCGTGGCAGTGACGATGCCGCCGTGGCCCGGTGACGACGAAGCGGAGTTCGTCTCCGGCCGCTGGTAGAAATCGGGGACAGTTTACCTATTACCTACTCACGGGTTCGCCACCAACGTGCGAATAGGCAATAGGTAAACTGTCCCCGATTTCCCGATTTCTAACCGATCACGCGGTCGAAGACGCCGCCCCAGAACCGGGATGGGTGGT
>QJXZ01000212.1 GCA_003248125.1 Gammaproteobacteria bacterium
CACGCCGGAGGAGGCTGCTGCACGCCTTCGCGCGGTGGTCAGCTGAGGTCGACCACCGCGGCTAGGTCGTCCAGTGCTTGCTGTTCGGTGACCACCTTGATGGTCGTCATGCCGAGTTCGCGAGCCGGCTTGAGGTTTACGCCTAGGTCGTCGAGATAGACGGCCTGCGAAGGTTCGATCGCCAGTGCGTCGCATGCCTGCAGATAGAACTTCGGGTTCGGCTTGCGTATGCCAACTTTGCTCGACTCGAGGATGTAGTCGAACAGGCCCATCACCGACTGCACGGCGTTGGCGCGTTCGCTGGTGCGGGCCATTCCTGGTCCTTGGCCAGAGCGAACGTTGTTGGTGAGGCAGCCGACGCGATAGCGTGTCTTGCAGCGCCGCAAAGCTTCGACCATTCGCGGTCGAAGATCGCCCGAAAGCAACTCGAGCACAGCACGACCTTCGATGGCGTGGCCAAGCGCTCGGCTCTCCGCCTCGAAGGCGCGATCGAACTCTTCGACGCTGATCTGACTGGACTCCAGCCGTGCCCATGCATTGCGCTCGGGGTTCGTGGCATTGACCGTACGAATGAAGTCTCGCGGTATGCCGCGCTCTGCCTCGAATCGATTGAAGGCCTCGAACGGGCTGGTGGTCAGTACACCACCGAAATCCCAGAGCACCGCACGTATCTTCATTTCATTCCTCTCACATCAGTATGCGTAGTAGCCGCCGTCGATGAGAAAGGTGTCCGCGGTGTGATAGGCGCTCGCGTCGCTCATGATATAGACTGCGATACCGGCGAAGTCCTCGGGGCGGCCCCAGCGCCGGGTAGGTATCCGCTTCATTACGTTGTCGACGAATTTCTGATACGCAAACGCACCTTCGGTCATCGCAGTCTCGATCCAGCCCGGCAGAATCGTATGTGCCGTCACACCGTAGCGCGCATATTCGACTGCTAATGCCTTGATCATCGAAATCATTGCACCCTTCGTAGCGGCGTAGTGCTCACCGCGAGCTTGACCCGATATTGCGGCAAGGCTCGCAGTTGCGATCAACCTGCCGCCGGGATCGCCATGGGCTGCGCGTTCACGCATGTGACCCGCGGCGTGACGAAAGGTGTGATAAACGCCGTCCAGGTTCACTCCCATTACGCGCCGCCATTCCTCGAACGGCATTTCGTCGAACGCCGTAGCGCGCCCCCCAATTCCAGCGTTGGCAAAGCAGCCATCGATGCGGCCATGCGCCTCTAGGGTGGCTGCGAATGCCGCAGCTACCTGCTCGGCATCGGCGACGTCGCAGCGGTGCGCAGTGACATGCGAACCGTGCGCCGATAGATTCGCGAGCGCGGCGGTGTTCTTCTCCGTATTGGTGCCCCAGATTGCCACCTCGGCGCCCGCTTCGACCAGGCCCTTCGCCATACCAAGACCGATGCCACCGTTACCGCCGGTGATGAGGGCAACCTTGCCGCTCAGATCGAACAGTGGGCTACTCACAGTCGAGCATTCCTCGTCGTTGATCTCGTGTTAGTGTTGGCCCGCTGTCAGCTGGGCAATGCAATGCAGTCGCGCATGGTAATGGAATATGCGGGCCAACGTCAGAGGTCGACGTCTCTGCGCGTCACACGGCATCCACGCCTGCGTCGTGCCACGGAGGCGTATCGCAAGGCGTGCTTGATGTTGGTGCCGGTATGGGGAACGGTGCTGTCATCGCGGCAGGTGCGCCTTGGTCCGCGACGATGATCGCTGGTCTGTTCGCCACGTTCCTGAGCTTCACCTTCTTGGATGAACGTGGTGCGCCGCGTGCGTGATCCACGCCGGAGTCGTCGATGGATATAGAAGGTGGCGTCGCCATCGTTACGGGTTCCTCTTCTGGCGTCGGAGCGGCGTGCGCTCGCCAACTCGCGGAACGGGGATGCCACGTGGTCATCAACTATTCGAGCAACGAAGCTGGCGCTCGTGCGACCGAGGAAGCCTGTGCGGTGTTCGGTGTCGAGACCGAGATCGTCAAGGCGAATGTGGCTGACGACGGGGATTGTCGGCGGATGGCCGCGGTCGCGACCGAACGTTGGGGCAGAATCGACGCGCTGATCAACAATGCGGGAACGACGAAGTTTTGCGCGCATGGCGATCTCGAGGGCTTGAGCAAGCGCGATTTCCTAGACATCTATGCGGTCAACACCGTCGGTGCCTTTCAGATGACGCGCGCCGTCGAGCCCGCCATGAAGCGCGGCGGCCGCGGCAGCATCGTCAACGTGGCATCGATCGCTGCCATCATGGGTGTTGGCAGCTCCATCGCCTATGCCGCATCCAAAGGCGCGCTCGTCACGATGACCCTGTCTTTGGCCCGCGCGCTCGGCCCGCAGATTCGGGTCAATGCGGTATGTCCGGGATTCATTCAGGGCGAGTGGCTTCGCGACGGGATGGGCGCCGACAACTACGAGCGCACGAAGCGTCTATTGGAAGAGTCGACCCCACTCAAGCTCACGACGACCCCGGATACGGTTGCCGAGGCGATCATGTACTTTGTGGTCGGTGGCGACGTGATCACCGGCGAGACCTTGATCCTGGACGGTGGAATGCACCTGAATACCGCGCCACTGACGAGGCGATGAACCGGCGACGCCCCGTTATTGATCCTCGAGACTTCCTTTCGGCAGGTGCCGAATGTCCTTACCCTTGACGAGGTACAGCACGTACTCCGCGATGTTCTTTGCGTGATCGCCGATGCGTTCCAATGCGCGGGCAGCCCAGATGGCGGCAAGCGTCTGCGGCACCGTCTCGGGGTGCTGTGTCATCTGTTTCGACAGATTGGCCAGCGCATCGTGGTAGGCATCGTCCACGGCTTTGTCGGCGGCGATCTGATCGAGCGCCGCTTGCGTGTCGAGGCGAGCGACTGCATCGAGCGCCGAGGAGACTGTCTTCGATACCAACTCGTAGATGCGCCTGACCTCTTCGTACCGCGACCGTGGCAGCTCGTGGCCCGATGCGCCGATCGCCATGCGCGCGATGCGGTCTGCTTCGTCGCCGATGCGTTCCAGATCGGTACTCGCCTTCATGATGGTGACCAACAGCCGCAGGTCGCCGGCCGCGGGTTGTCGACGGGCGATGGTATGTATGCACTGCTCGTCCAGGCTCACTTCGTAGCGGTTTACCTCGTGGTCGCGCTTGCGCACACGGTCGCCGAGCGCGGAATCGTGCGTAACGAGGGCTTGCATGGCGTCGCGCAGCTGCTGCTCGACCAGGCCGCCCATCTCCATGAATTGGCGGCGCACGGTCTCGAGTTCGGCATCGAATTGTTCGGAAATGTGGCGACTCACAGAATCCTCCTCTGCGCGCGTCAGCCGTACCGGCCGGTGATGTAGTCCTCGGTGCGTTTCTGCGCCGGATTGGTGAACACCGTGTCCGTCGCATCGAACTCTACAAGCTCCCCCAGGTACAAGAAAGCCGTGTAGTCGGACACGCGTGCCGCCTGCTGCATGTTGTGCGTGACGATCACGATCGTGTAGTCGGCCTTCAGTTGATGTATGAGCTCCTCGATCTTGAGCGTCGAGATTGGATCGAGCGCCGACGCCGGCTCGTCCAACAGGAGTACATGTGGCTGCACCGCAATGGCACGCGCGATGACCAGCCTCTGCTGCTGGCCGCCGGATAGACCCAGCGCGGTTTCCTTGAGGCGATCTTTGACTTCTTCCCAAAGCGCCGCACTTTTCAGTGCCCATTCCACGCGGTCATCCATCTCCGTGCGCGGAATGTTGTCGCCCAGACGCAATCCGTACGCCACGTTCTCGTAGACCGACTTGGGAAACGGGTTGGGGCGTTGGAAGACCATGCCGACCCGGCGCCGGAGCTGAGCGACATCGAGGTCGCGATCATTGATGTTGATCCCTTCGAGCAGAATTCGGCCCGTGATATGAACTCCGTCGATCAGATCGTTCATGCGATTGAAGCAACGCAGCAGCGTGGACTTGCCACACCCGGACGGACCGATGAATGCGGTAACGCGCTTCTGCGGAATGACCAGCGATATGGCCTTTAGGGCCTGCGATTCGCCGTAATACAGGGACAGGTTGTCGACTTCGACACTGACCTCCTCGTCGGCCAGTTTCAATCCGACGCCGGTGCCGTCGTCCGCTGGCATGGTGACGAAGCTACGTCGCGCGGGATCGGTGTCTCGTTCGCTCATGGAAATCATCCTTCTAGCGACTTGTAGCGCGCCTCGAGTCGGTTGCGCAGCATGATGGCGGTGAGATTGAGCACGATGATGATGAGCACGAGCAACAGTGCGGTGGCGTACACGAGCGGCCGTGCCGCCTCGACGTTGGGACTCTGAAATCCGACGTCGTAGATGTGAAAGCCGAGGTGCATGAATTTGCGGTCCAGATGCAGAAACGGGAAATCGCCGTCGAGCGGCAACGTCGGCGCTAGCTTCACGACGCCCACCAGCATGAGTGGCGCGACCTCCCCGGCAGCACGCGCAATGGCCAATATCACGCCGGTCAAGATGGAGGGGCTTGCCATTGGCAGCATCACACGAAACAACGTCTCGGCTTTGGTTGCACCGAGCGCGAGGCTGCCTTCGCGAATCGCACGCGGAATGCGCGCCAAGCCTTCCTCAGTGGAGACGATGACCACCGGCACGGTCAGCAGTGCTAGCGTGAGCGATGCCCACAACAGGCCGGGCGTGCCGAAGGTCGGCGCCGGTAGCGCCTCGGGAAACAGCAACTCGTCGATCGCACCGCCGACGAAGTAGACGAAGAATCCGAGCCCAAAGACGCCATAGACGATCGACGGCACGCCAGCCAGGTTGTTGACGGCGATCCTGATCAGACGCACGAATGCCCCTTGCCGGGCGTACTCGCGTAGATAAACCGCGGCGATGACGCCGAACGGTGTTACCAGCACGGACATCAAGAGCACCATCATCACGGTGCCGAAGATGGCGGGAAAGATTCCGCCTTCCGTGTTTGCCTCGCGCGGTGGGTCGCTCAAGAAGATCCACAAGCTTTGGCCATAGTGTGCGAGCTTGGCGCCGATCCCCATGGTGTTTGGTTGCCACGCCCGAAGGGCATCCCCGAAGTTGATCTCGGTGGTCGTGCCATCTGCCAAGCGCACGCTGAATACATCGCGTCGCAGCGCCTGCTGTCGGTCTCGTAGTCGACTCTCGGCCGCTGCGTATCGCACCGTCAGTTCCGCTTCCCGCGCATCGAGGCCGCTGCTTGACGCGCCGCTCGCGCCGCCACGCAGCGCCGCTCGACGCCGTTCGAGACGCAAGCGTTCGAGTTCACTGTTGATAGTTTTGATTATGCCGCTCTCGATGGCCGCAATCTCGTCACGTAGCGTCGTGGCACGCTCGAGGCCTCGCTTCAGTACGGTGAACGCCTCGTTCGTGGTCGTTTCGCCGTCGAAGCGCACCCACTGTAGCTGGCCGTAGACGTTGCCCCATTCAGTGCGCTCGATTACCAATGCATCTATTGGTGATGCTTGGGTGACGATGTCGTGGGCGTTGATCCAACGGAAATCCGGTGGTGCCTCCCGGCGGTTGCCGGTTTTCAGCAGCCGTCGTTCGACGAACTCCCCTAGCCCTTCGCCCTGGACGCCCGGATTCGCTTCGAGGAACTGGTGCAATGGCACCGTCTCATGGTCCACCCACTCGCCGAGCAGTGGTGCGTCGCGACCGGCAACGTTCACTTCCTGCACTGCTGCGGGCCAGAAGTGAGCAAGCCCTTGCGCACCGATCAGCATCAGCAAGCCGAGCACGGCCGAGATGCTCACGCCGACTGCGGCGGCATTGAGCCAGATCCAGGGCTCGCCGCTCGCCATCCATCCCCTACGCGCCTGTCCGGCACTGTTCATCACAAGCTCCCGTACCGCGTCCGTAGGCGCTGGCGGACGAGCTCGGCCACGGTGTTGAACACGAACGTGATGGCGAACAACACGAGGGCTGCAAGGAACAGAACGCGGTAGTGGGTACTACCGACTTCGGATTCCGGCAATTCGACGGCGATGTTGGCGCTGAATGTGCGCATGCCCTGGAAAATGTTTAAGTCCATGACCGCGGTATTGCCAGTGGCCATCAGCACGATCATCGTCTCGCCGACTGCACGTCCCATGCCGATCATCACTGCAGAGAATATGCCGGGGCTCGCCGTCAGCAGTACCACCCGCACCAGCGTTTGCCACCAGGTTGCACCGAGTGCGAGGGAACCGTTGATGAGGTGTCGAGGGACGCCGTAGATCGCTTCTTCGGCAATCGAGAAGATGGTCGGAATGACGGCCAACCCCATGGCGATTCCCACCACCAAGGAATTGCGCTGATCGAACTCGAGCTCGAGCTCTGCGAGCATCCACGCCTTCGCGTCGCCGTCGAACAGCAGCCGCTCGAGCACGGGACCCGCGGCAAACCCGAGCCAAATCGAAATTGCGAGCACGGGCACGGCAATTGCCCCATACCAACCGTCGCAAGCCCGCCGAATCGTTGCGGGCGCGAAACGCCATAGCCACGCGAACAGCATGAAAGCAGCAGGCAGTGTCGCAAGCGTGAACATTGCCCCGACCAGGTTCGCTTCGAGCAGCGGGGCCAGCCAGAGACCGGCGAGGAACCCGAGGATGACGGTCGGTAGTGCAGCCATGACCTCGATGCCGGGCTTCACCCAGCGTCGCATCGCCGGTGCCATGAAATACGCCGTGTAGATCGCGCCCATGATGGCGACAGGCATAGCGAACAACATGGCGTAGAACGCTGCTTTGAGCGTACCGAAGGCGAGTGGAGTCAACGAAAATTTCGGCTCGAAGGCATTGTCGGCGGCCGATGACTGCCAGCTCAACACTGGTTCCGTGTAGCCCTCGTACCATACCTTGGTCCATAGGGCAGCCGCCGACACATCGGGATGCGGGTTGTCGATGGCATACACCCACATCGTGTCGCCGGTGGCGAGCAACAACCGATCGGCACGCGGTGAAAGCGCGGCGACGTCCACGGAGGGCGTGCCGTCCGTATCCAGCTGGGCTCGTGCCGTAATACGGTGCGCCGTGGTGTGTGCGAGTTCGAGTGTGAGATCTTGGTCTAGTACCGCGAAGCCTTTGCGGCGCGCTTCGGCTAGTAACATGAGTGGCGCTGCATCGAGTTCGAAATCGCGCGCGGCGACCATCCGGTAGCCGAACTCGTCGCGCACCATGAACCATTGTGTAACGCGCTGCTCGTCGTCGGCGACCAACAGCGACAGTCGGCCAACCAACGGCTCGAGCGCAAGCATCGCATGTCCTTCCGGTACCAGGCGGCCACGAAAGGCGGTCTGTGGGGCGCTCGGTACCCGGATGTCCCACACCTCGATCACACCGTCGTCGGCAATCAGATAGAGCCATTGCCCGCGGGCACCGAACAGGACCCGGTCGAAGGCCGTTTCGAGTTGGTGGATGTAGGTTCTGCCGAACTCGAGCGGATAGCCGGGCTCCGCGTCGGTAAAACTCATCAAAGTCAATTGCTCGGCGGCGGACAGTGTCGCGATCGTCACCGTCGAGTCCGTGCGATGCACATCGAACGACCCTGTACCAGTCAGCGCGAGGGGTTCGCGCTCGAAGGGCCAATCGACGCGCGGCGTAACGGTGCGTTGCCCAGCCGGGAAGCTCACTGCATAGGCAGCGTCGAAGAAGAAGAGGCCCGCCGCGGTGCGCACGACGTAACGATTGCCGCCTGGAAAGACCCGCTGGGCATCGAGGATTGGCGTGTTGCTGATGGCTTCCGACGTGATCGCGGCGCCGGTCTCGAGGTCGAAGAAACGGACGACGCCCGTCTCGGATAGCGCGAGACCGATCTCGGAATTGTCGTCGATGTCCACCAGCACCGGCGCGGCACCGCTACGGTCGTGATGCGCGAGGGGTTCCACGTCAGCGGGCCAGAACAGCGGCGCCACGACCCACACCAGGTAGAAGAAGATCAGCGCAATGGCCGCAATCACCGCCGCACCGCCGAAGCGAACCACCTGGGTAGTGACGACGTTGACGCCCCGTCGACGGGGCGAAAGGCGGCCGATTGCGTGCTTCACACCAATTCCTTCAATCGAGCTTACGCAGCTCGCGGCTGGCAAGATGTACCGGCAAAGGGATGTAGCCATCCTTCACCACTACCTCTTGACCCGTGCGCGACAGCACGAGCTTGATGAATTCCGCCTCGATTGGCAGCAGCGCCGAGCCGGGTTTCTTGTTGACGTAGACGTAGAGGTACCGCGACAGGGGGTATTCGCCGCTGATTGCGTTCTCGGCGGTTGCCTCGATGGCGGGCGTATCGTCACGCAAAGCCAACGGTAACGCACGTACGCCGGAAGTCTTGTAGCCGATGCCCGAGTAGCCGATGCCATTCAAGGAAGAGGTCACGGCTTGCACCACCGACGCGGAACCGGGCTGCTCGTTGACCGTATTCTTGTAGTCGCCGCCGCACAGTGCCACGTCTTTGAAGTATCCGTACGTACCCGACACCGAGTTGCGACCGAAGAGTTGTACGGGACGGTCGAGCCAGGATCCTGTCAAACCGACGTCGCCCCAGACCTTGACGTCGGCTGCTTCGCCGCAGCGGCGGGTGACGGAGAATATGGCGTCGACCATCGGAATACTCAGCGACGTAATTGGGTTGTCCTTGTGGACGTACACCGCGAGCGCGTCGATCGCGACGCGAATCGCAGTTGGCTTGTAGCCATGGCGCGTTTCGAATGCCTCGATTTCCTTGTCTTTCATCGCCCGGCTCATGGGCCCGAAGTTGGCAGTGCCTTCCGTCAAGGCTGGCGGGGCTGTCGACGAACCGGCGGCCTGGACTTGGATGTTGACGTTGGGGTATTCGCGCTTGAAGGCCTCGGTCCACATCGTCATGAGGTTGGCGAGCGTGTCCGAGCCCACGCTCGATAGGTTGCCCGACACGCCACTGACGCGTTCGTAGGCGGGAAGGTCCTCAGTCGCGTTCGCCTGCAAGGCAGGGTTCGCGAGACAGACCAAGGCAGTCAAGATGGAGAGATACCGTTTCATGCGAGCTCCTTGTGTTCGGAACGAGTGATCGTGAGGCGGGCGGGGAAGTTGCATGAGAATCGGCTCCCACTACCCAGTCTGCTTTCGACTTCGAGCGTGCTGTCGTGGCGCTTCAGCACGTGCTTGGTGATGGCGAGCCCGAGCCCGGTACCGCCGCGCACGCGGCTGCTGGCGAGATCGACTCGATAAAAACGTTCGGTGATGCGAGATATGTGTTCCGCGGCTATGCCAACGCCGTGGTCGCGGACGCTAAAGTGCGCCGTGCCGCCGTCGCCTGGCTGCCATGTGATGTCGATGGCACCACCATCAGGGCTGTAGCGCACGGCATTGGTAATGAGGTTCGCAAAGGCGCTGTAGAGCTCCGAACGCAGGCCGCGTATGAGCAGTGTGCGATCGATGTCCAGGTTGAATTTGTGCCGCCCACCGGACAGCTGCTTGGCATCGGTCACGATATCGGTGATCAATGCGCCTACGTCGATCGGTGCCAAGTCGTCGAGGGCGGGTGTCGGGCTCGACTCGAGGCGCGTCAACAACAGCAGGTCGTCCACCAGTGCCTTCATCCGATTCGCAGGTGCGCGCATCCGATCGACCAGCGCGCGGCGCTCGTCGGCATCGAGCTGCGGGTCTTCCATTGCTTCGAGATACCCGAGGATGACGGTCAACGGCGTGCGCAACTCATGGGAGACATTGGCGACGAAATCCTGCCGCATGGATAGCAGCCGATTGAGCTGCGTAATGTCGCGTACGAGTACGAGATAACGGCGCGAATCGATCTCTATCCGGCGCATTTCGAGGTTGCGACTCGGGTATCGCGGCAACACGAGTTCCACGAGGTCGCTGCCGCCGCGGCTAGACAACAACGCCGTCACCGCGGGATGCCGTAGCAGCGACACGAGGTTGTTGCCGCGATCGCGCGTCGTCAGCCCGAGCAACGCTTGTGCAGCGACGTTGTAGGCTTCGATTTCGCCACTAGTACGGACTACCACGGCGGCATCGGGCAACGCCTCTGCAAGCGCGGTGAGGCTGCGCAGCTCAGCGATCAGTCGAGCACTGCGGCTGCGGCTGCCGCGGATCGCACGATAGAGGCGTGCGGTCGGCACCTGCCAGGCATCGGTTCGGTTGTCGGGCCGCGACAGTGGATGCACCGCCCAACGCGCAAAACGGACGAACTCCCGGCCATGCACCGTGAGCCAGATGGCGAGCGCGCCGAATCCGGCGTAACCCCACAGGCCGGTCAGCAACCCGAACAGAAGCGCAGCCGCAAGCAGAATCGCGATGCGCAGCCACTCACCACGTAGCCACGCACTATCGATCACGGGCCACCGCGACGAATCGATAACCGATGCCGCGCACGGTCTCGATCACCCAGTCCCGGCCGTGGGCAGCAAGCGCGCGCCGGAGACGTAGGACATGGACATCGACGGTGCGATCTTCGACATCCGCAGCACGACCCCATACACGATCGAGCAGGGTGGCACGATCGAATGCGCGTCCGGGACTGCGCATGAGCAACTCGAGTAAGCGGAACTCCGTGGGTCCGAGCCGCACGGTCTGGCCGTCGACCTGCACGCGATGACGCGCGGTATCGATCTCGATGCCGTTGCCCTCGATGCGGCCCTCGGCGGCAAATCCCGCGCGTCGCATCAATGCCTTGACGCGCGCCACCAGCTCGCGCGGCGAAAATGGTTTGGTCACGTAATCGTCGATGCCGGAGGCGAAGCTCTTCAGCTTGTCGGCCTCTTCGCCGCGGGCGGTCAGCATGATGAGCGGCAGGTCGCGAGTCTGCGGTTCGCGGCGCAGCCGATGGGCGAGGTCGACGCCGCTCATGCCGGGTAGCATCCAATCGATGATCACGAGGGCTGGCGCCGGCCCATCCAAGCGCGCGACGGCCGCCTCTGCGGAGCCGACCGCCGCCACGGTGAATCCGGCCCGTTCGAGGGTGAACACGACGAGTTCCCTGACGTCGGGCTCGTCCTCGACGACCAAGATGGTGCTGCCGGCCACGGCGCTGAACGTCGGATCCGCCCATTGCGGACGGATTGAACGCTCCTGGTGTGACAATTTCATGAATTATGACACTGCCTCGGCGCGGACGCGTACCGTGCCACCGCTCCAAACTCGAGCCACGTCGTCAACTGCACGGCCCGCAGGCAAGCGGCAGCGCCGCCTTGACGATCGCGTTCTGATCACGTTGGTAGCCCAGTTGCACCTTCGCGGTGCAGAGCAGATCGCCGCCTTCGACCCGCCCCTTGCCGCGCTCGATGTTACCGAGCGCGCTCTGCCGGTCGACGCCGCGATCCGGCATGCCGACAGTATCGAGTTCAGGACCGAGCAAACGGCGGCGGGTGCTGCGAAACCGAAGCATCATCATCTTCTCTGGTTTCGTTGAAGACGCGCGGCAGTGTCGGGATCGATTGTTACGTTTTGATGACGCCGGGGGGGTTGAGTGCTGGCCGGGCCCCGTCCGCTGCATTACCCTCGCGTTGTTCCGTCACAGGAGGGGCCCCATGGGTGAGCACGTGCAACTACGGGCGAGCGATGGCTTCACACTGGGCGCCTATCGCGCTCGCCCAGCGGGTCAGCCGAAGGCGGGCGTGGTGGTGATCCAGGAGATATTCGGGGTCAATGACCACATTCGGGCCGTTACCGACGGTTACGCTGCCGCCGGCTACGCGGCTGTCGCGCCGCAGATTTTCGATCGCGTGGAACGTAACGTCGAACTCGGCTACGGTCCCGACGACATGGCGCGCGGGGTATCGATTGCGCGCGGCAAGCTCAAACTCGACGCCACCATGCTCGATCTGCAGGCGGCGATCGACGATGCGGCGAGATTCGGCAAGGTCGGCGTGGTCGGCTACTGCTTCGGCGGCCTCCTGACCTGGCTTGCCGCCTGTGAACTAAAGGGTGTCGCGGCCGCGTCCGCGTACTATGGTGGGGGCATCGCCGCACAGCTCGGCCGCCAACCGAGTTGCCCTGTCATCATGCACTTCGGTGAGCGCGATGCGCACATACCGATGAGTGACGTCGAGAAGGTCAAGGCAGTGCAGCCAGCCGTGACAGTGCACGTCTACGCCGCCGATCACGGTTTCAATTGCGACCACCGCGACAGCTTCGATGCAAGCGCCGCCGAGCTCGCGCGCAAGCGCACGCTCGAGCTGTTCGAGCGGACGCTTTAGAACGCTCGCTCGCGGGCAGAGTTACCTTGACAACATCCGACCGTTTGTTGATGCTTCGAGCCGTTTGTTGATGGGGCGGGGCGTCTTCGGCGCCAGCGTCGGGCGGCTTCGAGTGCGAGTCCAGCGTAGATTCGGCTGCGAGCAGTACCGCGGACGAACGTGAGTCGCGGCACACGTGGAAGGAGCGTGTGGCACGGACAGCGTCGGCTGCTGCATCGTCTGCCGAAGCAGATCTCTCTCGATCGACGCGCACCGAGTTCACCTCACCCCTACCGTGGCATATTGGTCGTTGCCAACGTCGGAACTGTCGGAAATCCACTCACAAGGGAAGTCGTATGAAAGTAAAGCGGATTCATAGGCTGTCGGCGCCCATGCTGCTTGCAGCATGTGTGGCGATCGGGACAGCACCAGCCGTGAGTGGGGCGACGCTCAACGACATATTCAAGGTAGCGGAGCGCGTAAACGCGCAAGCAAAGCAATCGCAGGCGCGCGTCGATGCGCTGACCGAGGAAACCCGCAAGCTGCTCGCAGAGTACAAAACGGTGTTGAAGGAGATCGAGGGCTTGCAGGTCTACAACCGCCAGCTCGAAAAGCAGGTCGGTAATCAAGAGAAGGAGATGGGCGACCTCTCCACAGCAATCGACCAAGTCACCATCATCGAGCGACAAATCACGCCACTCATGCTGCGCATGATCGATGGCCTCGATCAATTCGTGCAGCTCGACTTACCGTTCCTGCTCAAGGAGCGCAACGACCGCATCGATCGACTGCGAGAGATGATGGAGCGCGCCGACGTCGCAGCGTCCGAGAAATTCAGTCAGATCTTGCGCGCTTACCAGATCGAGAACGAGTACGGCCGCACAATGGAGGCCTACACCGACGAAGTCTCGCTAGAGGGTGAAACGCGCGTGGTCGACGTGTTGAAGGTTGGCCGCATCGCGCTCGTGTATCAGACGCAAGATGGCGAAGAGACGGGCGCGTGGGATGCCGGACAGAAAGCTTGGGTAGAACTCGATGACGAGTTCACCACGCCAGTCCGCAACGGCATTCGGATGGCACGCAAGCAGTTGTCCGTTGACATGCTGACACTACCGATTACCGCTCCGGGAGCCGCACAATGAAATCGATCGCAAAGATTCTGGCCCCCGCAGTCACTGGTCTCGCGCTCTCGTTCGGCGCGCTCACAGGGGTCGCCGAGGAAGCGGCTTCGCCGCCGAGCGATTTGACGGTCAACAAGGCTAACAGTCTCGATGAGCTGCTGAGACTGGTCGAGGAACGCCGTGTCGTGGAATCCCGCGAGCACACCGCACGTGAGCAGGAATTCCGCCGTGACAAGGATGCCCAATCGCGCTTGCTCGGCAACGCCAGAGCGCAGCGGACGCGAGAAGAGCAACGTAGCGAACGTTTGGAAACTCAGTTCGAAGAGAACGAAATTCGCATTGGCGACCTGCAGGAACAGCTCAACAAGCGCTTGGGCTCGCTGCGTGAACTGTTCGGCGTCCTGCAGCAAGTCGCGGGCGATACGCGCGGACTGTTCGAAGGATCGATCATCTCCGCCGAATATCCGAATCGCGGTGAGTGGTTGGGCGAGCTCGCCGCCAAGATGGGTACGGCGAGCAAGCTGGCCACCATCGAAGAGATGGAACAGCTGTGGTTCGAACTGCAACGCGAGATGACGGAATCCGGCAAAGTGACCCGTTTCCCGTCGACGGTCACTCTCACCAACGGCGAGAAGCTCGAGACCGACGTCATTCGAGTCGGTGCGTTCAACTTGGTCGCCGACGGCCAATACATCAACTTCTCGCCGGAAGTGCAGGCACTCGTCGAGATCGCCCGCCAACCAGCATCCCGCTACACCAACACCGCGGAGGATCTCGAGGACGCCGACCCAGGCGAGCTGGTGGCGTTCGCGGTCGATCCGACCCGCGGTTCGCTGCTCTCGCTGCTCATACAGGCAGCCACGTTCGGCGAGCAGGCGGGCACGCCATTCGGCGGCATCATCAAGGGTGAGTGCTACTTACCGTTCTGCGACGGGCAAGGCGGTCCGGTCGGCTCGGTGATCATCCTGGCGGGTATCATCGGCGTGCTGCTCGCGCTCGAGCGGTTGTTCACGCTGTCCGTCATCGGTGGCAAGGTCAATTCGCAGAAGAAGTCTTCGACCGCGGACGAAGGCAACCCGCTTGGTCGCGTCTTGAAGGTCTATGAGGCCAACAAGTCGGTCGACGTCGAAACGCTGGAGTTGAAGCTCTCCGAGGCCATCCTGGCGGAAACACCGAAGCTGACCCGGAACATCACGCTCATTCAGGTCATCTCGGTGGTTGCACCGCTCTTGGGCCTGCTCGGCACGGTCATCGGTATGATCCTGACGTTCCAGGCGATCACGCTGTTCGGCACCGGCGACCCGAAGACGATGGCAGGCGGTATCTCGACCGCGCTCGTAACGACGGTGGAGGGACTCGTAGTGGCCATTCCCACGGTGCTGCTGCATGCGATCGTCAACGCCCGCTCCAAGTCCATCATTCACGTGCTGGAGGAGCAGTCGGCAGGGCTGATCGCGGAAGCGGCGGAAGAGAGCGGCAAGGCACTCGGCTGAAGTCATGTTCCACGACTTCTACATCGCCATCAGCTCGTTCTTGGACCAGGGCGGCAACGTGCTGTATTTCATTGGCGCGCTGACGTTCTTCATGTGGACGATGATCTTCGAGCGCGCCTGGTTTTTCCTCAGCGAGCGCAAGGCCATGGTGGCGTTTGCCACCGACAAGTGGGAGAGCCGTCCGGAGCGCCGCTCCTGGAGTGCGCACCAAATTCGCGAAGCCCTCATTTCGCAAGCGGCGGAACAAATTACCGGATCGCTACCGCTCATCAACACTTGTGTTGCGCTCTGTCCGCTGCTGGGTCTGCTTGGTACGGTGACTGGGATGATCGCGGTTTTCGAAGCGATGGCCACCCAAGGGGGCAACGCGCGTTCGATGGCAGCCGGCGTTTCAATGGCGACGATCCCGACGATGGCTGGCATGATCGCGTCCCTGTCGGGTCTGCTGGGCACGACGATTTTGAAACGAAAGGTGGATTTCGAGATCGAACTCTTCGAGGATCACCTGACCATGGATCACTGACATGGCACGCCGACACGCCCGCACCGACGAGCAATTGGACATCAACCTGACGCCGATGCTCGACGTCGTGTTCATCATGTTGATCTTCTTCATCGTCACGGCAACGTTCATCAAACAAGCTGGCATCGAGGTATTGCGACCTGATGCACTGACCGCTGTGCAGAAGCCCACCGTCAGCGTGTTGGTCGCGATCAGTCCGACGGGCGAGATCTACATCGACAAGAAGAAGGTGGATCCCAATGCCGTCCGCGCCCACATCGAGCGTATTCATGCCGAGAATCCCAAGGGTGGCCTCGTGGTGCAGGCCGACCGCAAGTCGACCAACGAGAAGCTGATGGCCGTGCTGGAAGCAGCACGCGCCGCAGGCATCACCGAGGTCGCGGTGGCAACCGAGAGTTAGAGGAGGGCGAGGCAGATGCTGCAACGCTACGCAATCGGAGTGGTGCTCGGTGGCATGGTCACGATGGCCCTGTTCTTTCTCATGCAAGCCCTGATCAAGAGCGACCGAAGTCCGTTCACCGACAATGTGGTGGGCAAGATCGTCGATTTCGTGCGGCTCGAAGAGGATGAGAATCTACAGCTAAAGACGCGCAAACCGAAACCGCCGCCGCCGCCCGACGAGCCGCCTCCCGATATGCCCAAGCCGACCTTTGATCAGTCGACGGCAACCATGGGCATCGCGATCGGTAGCGTGAATCCGAACATCGACCTCAACATGCAGGGCACCGGTGGCTTCTCATCCGACGGCGAATACCTGCCTATCGTGAAAGTGGCACCCGTATATCCGCGCCGCGCACAGACCCGCGGTATCGAAGGCTACGTGTTGCTCGAGTTCATCGTTACCGAGACTGGCGCGGTGCGCGATCCGGTCGTTATCGAAGCGCAGCCGCCGGGGATCTTCGATCGAGCGGCGATGCAAGCAGCACTCAAGTTCAAGTACAAGCCCAAGGTCGTCGACGGCCAGCCGGTCGAGGTCGCGGGCGTGCGCAATCTCATTAAATTCGAGCTGTCCGAGGGCTAGCGCGTTGGCAGGTGCCGAGATGCTGAAACAGTCGATCCAATCCATCGCGTTGGCCGCGCTCGTCGTGATGCTCGCGCCGCTCGCGGCCGACGTCGTCGCGCCAGGCAAGTATGCCAGTGCTCAAGCGGCCGAAGAGGAGTCGCAGCGGCCGGCCAAGACCCGTCGCATTCCGACCATGAGCGAGCGCACCTACAAGAAACTTTCCGAAGTGCAGCTCTCGATCGATGCCAAGAATTATCAGGGTGCCATCAGCATCTTGAACGACATGGTCAACGACAAGGGACTGAACGGCAACGAGCGTGGGCAGATCCACAACATGTTCGCCTATGCCTATTTCAGCATGGAGAACTACGACCGCGCGATCTACCACTACGAGCAGGTGGTTGCCCAAGGTGAGGACATCCCGGAGGGCCTCGAAGTCGGCACGATCTACAGCTTGGCGCAACTCTACTTCGTCACCGACAAATACCAGAAGGCGCTCGACTACATGCGACTGTGGCTGAGCAAAGCCACCAACCCGGGCCCCGAGCCACACATCTTCATGGGCCAGGTCTACTACCAAATGAAGGACTGGCCGAACGCGATCGTGCAGATCGAGAAGGGCATCGAGATCGCTCGTGAGCGTGGGACTGCAGTCAAGGAGAATTGGTGGCAATTGCTTCGCTACCTCTACTTCGAACGCGAGAACTGGCCGAAGGTGCTAGAGATTCTGGAAATATTGGTGCGTGATTTCCCGAAGCGTGAGTACTGGATTCAGTTGGCTGGCGTCTACGGCCAGGAAGGCATGGAAAAGAAGCAGCTGTACGCGATGGAAGCTGCTCACGCTGGTAAGTTTCTCACCACTGAATCGGACATCGTCAGCTACGCCGGGCTCTTGATGCAGGAGGAAGTGCCGTATCGAGCTGCCAAGTATCTTGCGAAGGGCATCAAGGACGGTATTGTCAAAGACACCTCGAAGAATCTACAGAGCCTCGGCCAGGCCTGGCAGGTGGCCCAGGAAGTCGACGAGGCGATCCCCGTGCTCGAAAAGGCCGCCTCGAAATCCGACGACGGCGACATCTATGCGCGCCTTGCGCAGCTGTACCTCGAAAAGGATGACTACGGTCGGTGTGTGACGGCAGCCGACGGCGCGCTCCGTAAGGGCGGTTTGAAGAAGGTTCAGAACACCTACATCGTCCGGGGTATGTGTCTCTACAACGACGACAAGCTCAACTCGGCGAGAGACGCCTTCGCCGAGGGCGGCCGGCTGGCGCGAGCCGCGCGTGACTCGAGCAACGAGCGCATCTGCATGCAGTGGGTCACGTACATCGATCGCGAGAAGCTGCGCCGCGAGCAGATCGCCAAGTCGATCTAAGTCGCCCGAACCATGTACACGGGAATTGTTCAGGGCCTACGGCCCGTGCTCGGTATCCAAAGCGCGGGCGGCGTAAGGCGCTTCGAGATCGATCTCGGAACCCTGGCCGACGACCTGGAAATCGGCGGGTCGGTGGCGGTGAACGGTGTGTGTCTTACCGCCACTGAGATCTCCGACGGCCACGTTGCATTCGATGTGATTCCGGAATCGCTAGCGCGTAGCAACCTGGGCAGCGTGTCGGTCGGAGATCTCGTCAACATCGAACGGTCGATGAAATACGGTACCGAAATCGGCGGCCATATCTTGTCGGGCCACATTGCGTGCACCGCGCGCATCGAACGCATACAGGCCGACGACGGCCAGCGAACGCTGTCCCTTGCGATTCCCGAATCTTGGATGCGCTATCTCATGCATAAAGGATTCGTTGCGCTCGACGGCGCGAGTATCACGATTGCCACCGTTGATCGCGCACGCAACGAGATTGGCGTCAGCCTGATCCCGGAGACGCTCGCACGAACCACTCTCGGTCGCTACGTGGTGGGTGATCGGGTGAATGTCGAAGTCGACGCGCAGACGCAGGCTGTGGTCGACACAGTCGAACGGCTCATGGGTGATGCGGACTGGCGGCGCCGGAGCGGCCTCGCCGCCAATTGAGCGACACGACGCCGCGACCAAGCACGTCGCTAGTGCGACTAGCGGTGCATCTTGCGCAGGCTGCCGATCACCGCCTCCAAAGCACGATCGAAGACCTGCGATTCGTCCAAGATCGTCAGCGCCTTGCTCTCGAGTTCGGTTGCAAGTTCCATTCGATTGCGTTCGGCAACCTTCATGCCGCGTCGATTGACGAAGATGTACTTGTTGCCCGGTTGTATGATCGCTGCCAATTTGCAGCGGATCCGTTCGTCTAGATCGTTGTTCATCTCGACCCACACGCCTTCGGTCAGGCGATTGATCTGACGAACTAATTCGGGTGCGGGGTCGGGATCGGCCAACGACAACCGATCATCCGCACTCGATAGCACGATCTCCTCCATCACGGGCAGCGTGTCTTGCTCGTCATGCGCATTTCGGACGTCGTCCTCTAGGAAGGCCCGATCGCCGTCGCTGATAATCTCGAGGCATCGCTGTAGCGCGCTGATCTGCGTCTCGATGTCGCCCTGGGGAAGGCCGAGATCGCGCATTCCCGCCTCGATACGTCCGAGCAGCAGGGGGGTTTCACGCTCGCGGCGTTCCACTTCACCGATGTCTTCGAGCGGTTGCGCGCTCCAAAGCAGATCGTCGAAGACGGTCAGTGCTTCGATCCACTCCATACTGTCGGTGCCGTGGCGTACGCACAGATACACGAGCACGCGGCTCATCGTGTCGCTGATGAAGCGACCGATTTCTTCTGGCAATCGCAGCCCGCTCGCCTTCTGATTGACCAACCGTTCGACTGCTTGTTTGGCAGCGATGGTCTTCAATTTGCCGGATTCGGACTCCTTGACACGCTGCTCCACGATTTGCGCGCGATGCCGATCACGATTGACGAAAGTGCGTAGCTCCGATACTAGCGACTCGAACAGCGTCGGATCGTCCTCGAAGTTGTTGAGCACGCGCAACACGACCGATTCGATCTTGTTGTACAGCGCATCGCGCTTGAGTTCAGCACTGGAGCTCCAGCCAATACCGGCGCTCGACAGCTCGTTCAAGAGCTGTCGTGCCGGGTGACTCGGCTTGCCGAAGAAGCTCTTGTCGATGACCGCGACTTTGAGTATCGGGATCTGCAGCCGCGCGATCAGGGCCTTCATTGGAATCGCGAGGTTGCGGTCGTTGAGGATGAAGTCGAACAGCATGCCGATCACGTTGACAGTGTCTTCGTCGGCTCGGTTCATGCTGCCCGCTGTTTGTTCGGCCGGATTAACGGCGCGCGTGATCACGAGTTGGCGAAGATCGACGCGGGCGGGCGGTTGATCAATGTCGATCGGCACCGCGGAGATGTCGGTTTGCGCCGCCGACAGCGCCGTCATGAGGTCGGTCGTGGAGATCAGGGGCCCCGTGACCTGCGGTGCCGAATTGCCGTGGCCGCCACCCGTGCCGGCCAGCAACTGTTGAAGCAGCGCAAAACCGCCGTCCGACGACGTTGCCCCGATCGAGGTCGCGGCCTGTTCGGATTGGGATTGCCCTGCGCGGGGCTGAGAGCGACGGGATTGCGTCTTCTTGACCGACGTGCGTAGATCCGCGAGCACACCGGCTTCGGCCATCAGCCGATTGGCTTCATCGTATGTGGCAGCAAGCTGCTCCATCACGTGGCGTTCGAACAGCTTGAGCAGAATGATGCGCACCTTGATGTCGAGCACCAGATCATCCATGGCGGCGACGAAGCAGTCTGCGATGCGCTGCGGGCCCAGTGGGTTGCTGCGTTCGGTCACGGTGGTTGTGCACACAGAGTCGATACGGCGTGTGAGCTGCATGACCGGAATTGAGAACTGACTGGTGATCTTCGAGACGATGCCGGCAACCGCCACCGACATCTCGAGGTCGTCATTCTTCATCAGCGCCATCGAATCGGCGTCGGCGTCTTGTTCCGGATCTGCCGATTTATCGAGCAACGCGTCGAAGCCTGCCGCGATGTGCTGGACGAAGCTCGCGATCATCTGCTTGCGCCGTAAGCGTAGCTCGCGCATGGAGTCGAAATACATGTTCTGGTCGGCATCGTTGCGCGAACGGTCGGCCATCTCGAACAATGCGTCGTCGACGTTGTTGAACAGCCCCTGCACGAGATCGGTCAACGCCTTTTTCGCGCTCTGGCGTACCGTGTGCATGATGGGTGCGAGCGCGTGTGCGCCGCGTCCGGCAGCATCCTCCACCGCGCTCAAATGAACGACCTTCGGTGATCGGGTCACGACCTGTGTCTCCCACATCTATGCGCGGGATTACAACATCATCACGGCGCGCTCGACGCGACGTTGATTCAGCGCACAGCGTGACTGCCATCACAAATCGAGGGCTGGATCCAAGCCACGAACAGAGTGTTACACGGTCGGTGAAAGGCGCGTGCGGTCCGCTTTGGCCGGGCGAGTGGCTGCTAGGTACGAGGCGCTAAGGACGATCCTCTAGCGAGCACCCGCTTGGGCGTGGTACTCGCGCCAGTCGAGAATGTCCGTGGCGGCGCCCGACTTGAGCTGCACACCCACCGCCCATTCCTCGCCTTCGGGCATTGGCCTCACCCAACGTACTTCGCCGGCAAGGAAGAATTTTCCAGGCCGACTGCGCACGTCGACCCATAAGTCGAGCAGAGTGCCCTGAGGCAAGCTGGTGTTGGTACGAAATTGAATACCGCCGACCGACAGGTTCATCGCGGTGCACGATACCGTAGTGCCGACCAGATCGGGGTCGGCCGCGGCGAGCACGACTTGGACGAACAGGCGGTCATCGCTCTCGACGCGTGCATGCATGCGCTTCTCGTCACGCAGCCGCGACGGGCGAGGGGCGGAACCGGGCAGACCCACGCCCCGATTGCGCATCCGTTCCCGCACACTGTTCAACTCGATCACGTTGTCTGCTCTCGTCATGTTCGTCGGCACTGTCAGTATCGCTCGCAATCACGCGCGAAGGTCGACGGCTCGCAAAGCTGAAGCGAGATTCGTGCCAGCCTATCGATTTCTTTATTTTTCATAAAGTTACACTGAGTATTTGATACTCGGCCTCGGTTCCTTCGCCCCAAAGGGCGGCCCCTGCCAATAGCGGGTGGGCCGCATCCGGTAGGGATGTGACGATAATTTTCACCATCGTCGATATACTCCCTCGGAAGCATCATACGCATCCCCTGTGAGTCGTCGACCGCCCTTTCCGCAACAGTTGGTAAATGCCTGGGCGGCGCAATCCTCGCTGCTGTGTGTGGGGCTCGACCCCATTCCCGAGCGTTTTCCGAACGGCGTCAGCCGCGATCCCGCCGGCTGCTTCGAATTCTGTCGGCGTATCGCTGACGCGGTGGCTGACTCGGTGTGCGCGTTCAAGCCGCAATTCGCACACTTCGCCGCCCTCGGTGCCGAACGCGAGCTAGCCGAGCTCATTGCCTACTTACACGATCGTCACCCGCACGTGCCGGTGATCCTGGATGCCAAGCGCGGTGATATCGGCAGCACCGCGGAACGCTACGCGCAAGAAGCGTTCGTTCGTTACGACGCCGATGCGATCACTGTAAACCCGTTCCTAGGACCCGAGAGTCTGGCGCCGTTTCTTGCTTGGCAGGATCGCGGTGTCGTGGTCTTGTGCCGCACCAGCAACCCGGACAGTGCCTGGCTGCAGGGCAGTGGTTCGGATACGGCGCCTGCGTATCTCAAAATCGCGGCAGCGGCAGCGGAATGGAATCGGCATGGCAACGTCATGCTGGTCACCGGCGCGACCTATCCAAAAGAGCTTGGTCGCATACGCGCGGTCGCGCCCAATGTGACGCTTCTGGTACCGGGTCTTGGCAGCCAAGGCGGCGATTTGCGCGCATCGCTCGCCGCCGGCCTCGATAGCCGAGGACGCGGCTTGGTATTCAACGTTGCTCGCGAAGTCCTCTATGCCGCCGAGGACGAAACCTTCGAGGCAGCCGCACGCAACGCAGCAGCGATGTGGCGCGAACGCATCGAACTTTGCCGCGCCGATGTACGGGGTCTGTGAAGATTGTCCGCTAACCATCTGAATAAAAACAATATCCGGACCCAGTGCCACGTGCACAGGTGGTTACAAACCACTAGCCGCGCGCAGACCCTGTGCTGCGTTACACTAGCCGTTGCTTCCGGAAGCATTGGCGCGAGTCGAGTGAACGACTCGTCGCAACCATCACCGTGCGCAGGGAGTCGCGAGCAGTAGAAGACCGACTTCCGGGCGTGGCATAACGCACCCGACCGATGGGGGGTCGCGGGCAACCACGCGGCGTAGTTCGCGCACCTTCAGCGCGAGTCGCGCAAAAGCCGAACGTCCAAGAGGAGTCGCACGGGTTGACGCCTGACGCCGTTTTGAGTCGTTACCTCGATTTGGTGGCCGGCCGTGAGGTCGAGCCAGCGGCACTCTATCGCCTGCTCGCCATCGATGCGGATCTGTTGTATCGCTGGGTTTCGACCTTGGGCTGTGCCACCACGCCTGCCGCGATTCAGTCCGCACTTGCGGCACTGCCGCGCGGATCGCGGGCCGGATTCGCGCGTGCGCAAGTATGGTCGGTGGTGCCACTCGGCGGCGGCGTGAGGCTCGGTCTCGATCAATGGCGGGCGGTCTTGGTCGCATCGTGCCTGGCTGAAGTGTTGGTGGTTGGCCTCGACGGCGTCGATGCCGACGCGACCCGGTTGCGCGTGCTGCTGGCGGGGTCGGGTGTACAAATCGAATCCGATCCGCTGATGGCGGAACTGGCGACCTTTCGCGGCGTCGACCCGGCGCTGCTCGTCGATGCGCACCCGGTGCTGCGTGCATTTGCAGTCTCCGAAGCACTCGAGCACCACGGCCGCGCGCAAGCTGCTGGACTTGCGCTCGAGCTGTTCGCCATCGAGGAAACGGCGTTTGCAGACTGCATGCAACGCGCCGAAGCCCGCGCCGGTGCGCTGATCGATGCTGCCGGCGTTACGTTGGAGACGGCCGAAGGGTGGTTCGAGCCGCTATGGATTCAGGCGCAAGTGGCGGCCTTTTCGATGGTCATGGGCCGCGAATCGGACGTTCCAGCACTGGAGCGCCTGGGTGCCCAGGTCGCTCGTGCGCTATTCAATCACGAGCCACGTGTGTTCCTGCTCAACACACAGCAGAGTGTCCTCGAGGGTACCGGTAGCGACGACCTCGCCGTGCTGCGTTTAGCAGTTGCCACGTCTCCGAGTCGCGTCGCGAGTGCCGTGCGCAGCGGCGAGGATACGGTCATCGAAGAGAGCGCAGAGTCGACCGTCGCTGACCGACAGATCCTTCGTCGGCTGGGCACAGACACCGCAATCGTCAGCGTGCTGCGCGACGTCGACACAGTGCTGGGCGCGCTGGTGTTCCGTTCGAGCGAAGAAGATTCGAGTCAATCCGTAGCTCTGATGGCTGGATTCGCGGCCGAATTGGGCCATTGGATGGGCGCCCTGCGGCGCAACGCAATGGCCGTGCGTAAGGGCCTCGATGCGTATCGTGCGCAGCACGAGAAGCGGCTGCGCGAGATCGTGCACGAAGCCAACAACCCGCTCTCGATCGTGCACAACTACTTGCACATCCTCGAGCTGCGCTTGAAGGACTACCCGGAGACCCACGAACCCCTCCGTCTGATTGCAGCAGAAGTGCGCCGCGCCGGCACGATCATTCGCAAAGCGACCGAATTTCCCGCACCGCAGCCGGTAGCGGCGGATACCGCCTTGCCACGTAGAGCAGAGATCGACGTGAACGCTGTTGCGCGGGCAGTAACGGAGTTGGTCGGTGCGAGCGCCATGCGCGCGGGCATTACGGTGAACGTCACGGGTGAGGAAGGGGCGCTGACGATCAGGTCGGACCGCGATCGCCTGATGCAGGTGCTCACCAATCTCACCCGCAATGCGGTCGAAGCAATGGCTGCCGGCGGGCAACTCACGATCGAAACCCGCCGTGGCGTGTATCGCGCCGGTAAGGCTGGCGTCGAGATCATCGTTCGCGACGACGGCCCGGGACTACCCGCCGCCGTGCTCGATCGTATCTACGACCCGAAGGCCAGCAGCAAAGGCGGCGAGCATGCAGGACTGGGTCTGCACATCAGTGCACGGGTCGTCGATGAACTAGGTGGTGCCATGGATGTACGAACCGCTCCTGGAAAGGGCACCGAATTTTCGATCTTTCTCCCCGACTCGGTCTAGCACCCGCGCCACGTATCACGCGTGGTCGCGGATCATGTTGCGCGCAATCAGCGTCTGCTGAATCTGGCTGGTGCCTTCGTAAATCCGAAACAGGCGCACGTCGCGGTAGAACCGTTCGATGCCGTACTCCTCCATGTAACCTGCGCCACCGAAGATCTGTACGGCGCGATCGGCGACGCGGCCAACCATCTCGGATGCGAACAGCTTGCAGCAAGCGGCCCATGTCGTGACGCGTTCACCGCCGTCGCGCCGGCGGGCGGCATCGAGCACCATGCATTGGGCCGCATACGCCTCGGTGCGGCTGTCCGCGAGCATCGCCTGGATCAACTGAAACTCGGCGATGGGTTGGCCGAACTGCTTGCGCTCCATCGCGTAGCTCAGGCTGTCGCTAATTAATCGTTCGGCACAGCCCACGGCCAACGCGCTGATGTGTAACCGGCCCCTGTCGAGCGTTTTCATGGCGGTCGCAAAACCCTTGTTCAGCAGTTCACGACCGCCAAGCAAGGCATCTTCCCGGACCCAGCAATCGTCGAACACAACGTCGCAGACATGCGCACCCTGCTGCCCCATCTTGCGGTTGGGTTTGCCGAGCACGATACCCTTCGTGTCGGCGTCGATCAGGAATGCCGATACGCCGGCGGCTCCGGTTGTGTTCGGATCGGTCCGCGCGAAGACCGTGAACAGATTTGCCTGGGGCGCGTTCGTGATGAAGCGCTTGGTGCCATTGATCAAGAAGCCGCCATTATGGGGCCGCGCTGCCGTGGTCAACGATCCGGCATCGGAACCCGCGTCTGGTTCGGTGAGCGCGAAACTGCCGATCAACTCGCCGCTCGCGAGCCCCGGCAGGTAGCGACGCTTCTGCGCCTCGGTGCCGTCCATCACGAGACCTTGTGAGCCGATCCCGTTGTTGGTACCGATCACCGATCGAAACGCCGGCGACGTCCACCCGAGTTCCATGACCACCCGACACTCCTCCTCTGTGCCTAGGCCAAGGCCGCCGTAGCTCTCTGGGACGGTGAGGCCAAACAAACCGAGCTCGCGCATCTGCGCGACGATGCGCTCGGGAATTCGATCTTCTCGCGCGACCTGCGATTCGAGCGGCACCAGCTCGGTGCGCACGAACCGGCGGACCGTATCCAGCAATTGCGTCAACGTCGTCGCATCGAGCGCCATGGCAACTCTCCGAGAACACCTGGCGACAGTCTACGAAGTGGCTCAGGGGCGCGCCACGTTGCGAGGCTGGGCGCCCTCCATTAGCCTTCGCGGCGCCCAACCACGCCAACCAGGGAGCACCCGCAGTGGCACAAGCGCGCGCAAATTTCGTCTGGGACGATCCTTTTCTGCTCGATGACGAACTGTCGACCGATGAACGTCTGGTGCGCGACACTGCGCGCGAGTATGCCCAAGAAAAGCTGTTTCCCCGTGTCCTCAGCGCCAATCGCGAGGAGCGCTTCGATCGCGAGATCATGAATGAATTCGGCGCCCTGGGAATGCTCGGCGCGACGCTGCCCGGCAAATACGGTTGCGCCGAAGTGAATTACGTCTGTTATGGCCTGATGGCGCGTGAGGTGGAGCGCGTCGACTCGGGCTATCGCTCGGCCATGAGTGTGCAGTCGTCTCTCGTCATGCATCCGATCCATGCCTACGGCACTGAGGAGCAGCGTCAGAAGTACCTGCCAAAGCTCGCGACGGGCGAGTTCGTGGGCTGCTTCGGGCTCACAGAGCCGGATCATGGCTCCGATCCGGGCAGCATGGTGACGCGCGCCGAACGCGTTGCCGACGGCTACAAGCTAAACGGCGCGAAAATGTGGATCACCAACTCGCCGATCGCCGACATCGCCGTCGTATGGGCGAAGCTCGACGGCGAGATTCGGGGTTTCATTGTCGAACGCGGTACGAAAGGATTCAGCACACCCAAAATCGAAGGCAAGATGAGTCTGCGTGCGTCTGTCACCGGCGAAATCGTACTCGACGATGCCATCGTGCCGGAATCGAACCTGTTGCCGAACGTCAAAGGATTGGGCGGCCCATTCGGTTGTTTGAATCGTGCCCGCTATGGAATCGCTTGGGGAGCCATGGGTGCTGCAGAGTTCTGCTGGCATGCGGCCCGCAGCTACACCCTCGATCGCAAGCAGTTCGGCCGTCCGCTCGCCGCGAACCAACTCATTCAGAAGAAGCTCGCCGACATGCAGACCGAGATCGCGCTCGGTCTATCGGGCGCGCTGCGTATGGGGCGCCTCATGGACGACGGGAGGTTGCCGGTCGAGGTAATCTCGCTCATGAAGCGTAACAACTGCGGCAAGGCACTCGACATTGCTCGCATGGCGCGCGACATGCATGGCGGCAACGGAATCTCTGATGAGTTCCACGTGATTCGCCACGTGATGAACCTCGAAACCGTCAACACCTACGAAGGCACACACGACATCCATGCGTTGATTCTGGGGCGCGCGCAGACGGGGTTGCAGGCCTTCACGGGCGATTGACTCGACTGCCTCGTGCGTCGTCGGCGGGCGTATCGTCGAGCAGATGACTGCATTTGGTTGATGGCGCCACAGCATCACACGGTGGAGGTTTCCTGGAATTCTGCGAGCCGGTCGCCGCCGTGCCTTGCTGGGCCGAGACCACTGACCTAACGTCTTACCCTCGATCGTGCCGGCGATCTGACGGGCTCATTAAGGGGGAGACATGACGATTCGGGTTCTGGTGGTAGACGATCACAGACTGGTGAGACTCGCTCTGGCGCGCATGGTTGCCAAAGCATCGGGGATCGAGGTGGTCGGTGAAGCCGAATCCGGAGAGTCAGCAGTCGCACACTGTCGCACACTCGGCCCCGACGTAGTGCTTATGGACCTGCGCATGCCCGGCATCGGTGGCCTCGAGGCGACCCGTCGCATCATCAGACTCGAACTCGGAATCCGCGTGCTCGTGGTCTCGGCACTGGATGAAGAGCCATTCCCCGCCCAAGCGATGCGCGCCGGGGCCGCCGGATTCGTCACCAAGGGAGCATCCGCCGAGGATCTCGAGCGCGCGATCCGTCGTGTTTTCGTCGGCCAGAAATTCATTTCCGAGCCGGTAGCACAACAGCTCGCCATGCGCGCGTTCGAACCCGAGATGGTCTCACCCTTCGACCAGCTTTCGAACCGCGAGATGCAGATCACGATGATGGTGGTCAACTGCCAGCGGGTGCAGCAAATCTCGCGAGACCTGCACTTGAGCCCGAAGACGGTGAATAGTTACCGATACCGCATCTTCGAGAAGCTACACGTCGGCAGCGACGTGGAACTCGCACTGTTGGCGGTACGTCATGGCGTGGTCGACGTCAGACGCGCGTGACGTTGGCTGCCGATACCCATCGATGCCATCGGGTACTGCTACCATGCCGCGATGGAGCAGCGCGCGCACGAATTCGATGCTGAAGCCTTTCTTCGGGGCCTGACCACCCGCCCTGGCGTGTATCGCATGCTCGACGGCGATCGCACGCTCCTCTACGTCGGCAAGGCACGCAATCTCAAGAGCCGGGTGACGAGCTACTTCCGCGCCTCGGGGTTGTCCGCAAAGACCATGGCTCTTGTCACTCGCATCGCGGACATCGAAGTCACGGTGACGGCGAGCGAAACCGAAGCGCTATTGCTCGAGCAGAGCCTCATCAAGGCACATCGACCGCCGTACAACATCGTGCTGAGGGACGACAAGTCGTATCCCTACATCCATCTCACCGACCACCAAGACTTTCCGCGACTGACGTTCCATCGCGGCGCGAAGCGCAAGACCGGTCGCTACTTCGGGCCCTTTCCCAGCGCGCACGCCGTGCGTGATAGCTTGAACATCCTGCAGAAGCTATTCCACATTCGACAGTGCGAAGACAGCTTTTTCAAGAACCGTTCCCGCCCATGCCTGCAACACCAAATCGATCGATGTTCTGCCCCCTGCGTGGGACTCATCGAACCCGGCGCCTATGCGGAGGACGTGCGGCACGCCGTGATGTTCCTGGAAGGACGCAACCAGGCGATCCTCGATGAATTCAAAGCGGCAATGGAAACGGCGTCGGCGCGGCTCGACTTTGAGCGCGCGGCACGGTTTCGCGACCAGATCGTGCACTTGCGTAAGGTTCAGGAACAGCAGTCGGTGCACGCGGCATCAGGCGATGTGGACGCGTTCGCAGTCGCGCAAGCGTCTGGCGCCTCCTGCGTGCAGGGCTTGTTCGTGCGCGGCGGACGGCTACTCGGCCATCGCACTTGGTTTCCGAAGAACGAGCTTGCACTCGCCGAAGGCGAGTTGCTGGATGCCTTCCTCGCGCAGTACTACTTCGGTGGTATCGAGCGCGAAATACCGAAGTCGGTATTGGTGAACGCACCGATGTCGGGTCGAGATGTGCTGGCTGCAGCGCTTTCCGATCGTAGCGGGCGCAACGTCGAGGTTTCTCATTCCGTGCGTGGTCAACGTGCGCGCTGGGTCGAGATGGTGACCGAAAACGCGCTCCTCGGTCTGGATGCGTACCTCGCGGACAAACAAAACGTGCTGGCACGCTTCGTCGATTTGCAGGATTCGCTCGGGCTCGACGATCTACCATCGCGGCTCGAGTGCTTCGACATCAGCCATACCGGCGGTGAAGCGACCGTCGCGTCGTGTGTCGTGTTCGACGCCAGCGGACCGCTGAAATCCGACTATCGGCGCTTCAACATCGGCACCGCGGCAGCCGGTGACGACTACGGCGCGATGCGAGAGGCGCTGCGACGACGCTACGCGCGACTCAAGGCGGGGGAGGGTGTGCTCCCCGATATCCTGGTGATCGACGGTGGCGCCGGACAGATGAACGAAGCCGTTCGCGTACTCGAAGATCTGCAGATCGAAGGCGTGACGGTGCTGGCGATCGCGAAGGGCGCGAGCCGCAAACCGGGCCTCGAAACCCTTCTGATGGCGGGACGGGGAGAGGTCGAGCTGGCCGCACAGGGCGCCGCGATGCATCTGCTCCAGCACATCCGCGACGAGGCCCATCGCTTTGCGATTACGGGGCATCGGCAGCGCCGCAGCCGCGCTCGGCAGGCGTCGGAGCTGGAAGGGATCGGTGGCATCGGGCCGAAGAAACGGCGCGAGCTGTTGCGCCATTTTGGCAGCATGGCGGGCATTCGGGGCGCGAGTCGCGACGAGATCGCCAAGGTGCCCGGCATCAGCCGCAAGCTCGCGGACGATATCTATGCAGCGCTACACGGCGACTGAGCGCAGCCCGTACAATACCCGCTTGCAAGCTCTGCTGATGCCATGAATCTGCCGACGCTGCTGACGGTACTTCGCATCGCCATGATTCCGGTGTTCGTCGTGGTCTATCTCGTGCCCGGTCGATGGACGCAGATCACGGCCGCCGGGCTGTTCGCCGTGGCAGCCGCAACCGATTGGCTGGACGGATACTTGGCGCGCCGACTCGGTCAGACAACGCGCTTCGGCGCATTCCTCGATCCAATCGCCGACAAGCTCATCGTGGTCACTGCGGTGGTACTGCTAACGGCAGACCATCGCAGCATCTACTTCACGTTACCGGCGCTGGTGATCGTCGGTCGCGAACTCGTCATCACCGCGCTGCGCGAGTGGATGGCAGCCATGAACGCGCGTGGTCTCATTAAGGTTACACCTCTCGCCAAGTTCAAGACCGGCGTGCAAATCGCGGCGCTGATAGTGCTATTGGCATTCCCGCCGACGTCGGCGTTGCCCTTGGTCGTGCTCGGCTATGGTCTTCTGTATCTCGCCGCGGGCCTCACGCTGATCTCGATGATTTCGTACTTGCGAATGGCGTGGCCCGTGCTCCGCCGCGGACTCGAGCAGTGATACAACGGCACGACAGCGTCCTGTGTTGAGGTCACCGACGATCGAGTAGAATCCGCGCTCCCGGCTGGGTGGCAGAGTGGTCATGCCCGCGACTGCAACTCGCGTTACATCGGTTCGATTCCGTTCCCAGCCTCCAACACCGCACCCGCCCGGGTGGTGAAACTGGTAGACACAAGGGACTTAAAATCCCTCGACCGCAAGGTTGTGCGGGTTCGAGTCCCGCCCCGGGCACCAATCGAAACGGCCAGTCAACTCATCTTTCCAGAATCGTACGGACTCTCGTCAACGCGCCGACGGTGAGTGTGCTCGGCAAATCGGCTTGCGGATTGGATGAAGGGGGCGGACATTGTGCTGACGGCCGAGGGGCGGCGGGCTCGCCGCGCGTGACCCTGGTTGGACAGGCTGGCGCGGCGGTGCAGGAGTGTCGCGGTTTGCTGGACCGGTGGGTCGCGCCTGATGCGCCGATCGAGCGGACCGAAGATGCACTGGCGAAGCGAGCGGGGAGGTGCTGCGCGAATTGAAGGCGAATCGTTGGTGACAATGAGCTACGACGTGATCGTTATCGGCCTTGGCGTCATGGGCGTGTCGGCGTGTCGCGCGCTAGCGAAGCGCGAGCTGCGGGTGCTGGGGTTGGAACAGTTCGAGCTGTGTCACGACCGTGGCAGTTCGCACGGGCGGTCGCGTGTGATTCGCAAGGCGTATTTCGAAGACCCGCGGTACGTGCCGCTCTTGCATGCGACGTATGACCTGTGGCGCGAGCTGGAGACGGCATCGGCCGAGACGATCATTCACTATGCGGGCTGTTTGAATCTCGGCCCGGCGTACCATGAGTGCGTGCAGGGGGCGCGGCAGAGCGCGGAGGAGCATGGGCTTTCCTACGAAGCGCTGAGCGCCGCGGACGTGCGGGCGCGCTGGCCGGTGCTAGCGCCCAACGAATCGGACATCGGCATCTATGAGACGGACGCGGGCTTCGTCGTACCGGAGCGGTGCGTGCGTCTGCTGGCGGATGATGCGATTCGCGCCGGGGCAACGATGCATGAGCGCGAACCGGTGCGAGGTTGGACCGCGGCAAACGCAAGCGCAACCGTAACGACGGACGCGGCGACCTACGAGTGCAAGCACGTTGTCATCACGCGCGGGGCCTGGCTGAGCGACGAGGCGATTGCGCGCCAGGGGAAAATCCCACTCACGGTCGAGCGCCAGGTGCAGCTCTGGTTTCGCCCGCCACGAATCGAGCGCTTTGGCATTGGTGGCGTGCCGAGCTTCGTACACTTTGTCGGGGATCGCGCCTACTACGGCATCCCGGCGTCGAGCGAGGGGTTGTTCAAGACGGCGCGGCATCACGGCGGCGAGGCGACCCATCCCGATCGGATTCGCCGCGTAGTAACCGATGCCGATGTCGCGGACGTGCGGGACTTTCTGAAGAAACACATTCCCGATGCTGACGGAGAGCCGGTCGCGTCCGAGGTGTGCATGTACACCAATACGCCGGACGACCACTTCGTGATCGATCGGCATCCGGCGCATGAGAATGTCGTCATCGCCGGCGGCTTCTCGGGACACGGGTTCAAATTCGGGCCGGTCGTCGGTGAGATCGTGGCTGATCTGATTACGAACAACCGCACGAATCACGCGATCGAGTTGTTTTCGCTGGGTCGGTTTGCGCGGTAGGAGGAACGAACTGGCGGCTTCCGCCGACGGCTATCTGAAGCAGATGCTGAAGACGGATGCGTTTCATCGCACGAAGATGGGCGGCCTGAATTTCGACCCAACGCGCGACGCGATCGAGGCGCTGGCGCTGACAACCAAGGAAGAGCTGCTCGCCGACCAGCGGGACCACCCACACCGCTACGATGAAGTGGTGCGTGCGGATGCGCGAGCCGAGTTTCCCCATCTGCTGACGCCGAGCGTCAGGCCGTCGCGCGACGTCACCTCGACGGTGTCACCTGTGCTCAGATCGTCGGCGCCACAGGCAAGCCAAATCTCACCGCGGAGCTGCACTTGCAGCTGACCGTGGTCGTTGCTGACGACTCTACCGTGGGTACCGACGATCAAGTCCGGATCCATCGCCCGCGGCGTACGCATCATGCGCAGCGCCATGTAGTACACCGCGCCGGTGACGACGGCTATGACGCCGTAGATCTCGGCCGCGAGCGGCAACGGCAGCAGCCACCAGATGGGGAGTGCGATCAGAGGTAACACTAAGAGGACGTGGCACATCGCCAGCCGGTCAGCTTCGCTAGTTGTTCGGCTGATCCAGCCGCTGCTTCTCCTGCATGTGCTGAATCATCTGATTCATCATGCCTCACATTGTCGCTATGCGTTGCCGCATATTCGGCATCGTATTCGTCTGCTGGCCGGTCGAACCGCCGCAGTGACCACCAGCCTTCATGTCACCCGATTGGCCGCCGATCATGCCGTGCATCTTCTGCGCGACGATGGTTATCGATCGCCACGTATGGGTACCTCTTCTGTCGGTGATTTCACGGCTGCGCAATATCGAGTTGGAACGCAGAGTGTTGCAATTGTTCCAAACGATCCCTTCTAGCAGATCGATCAAGCCGTCCCGCGGAACCGCGTGCGTGCCATTGAGCACGTCACGACATGTCGCGTCGTTCAGCGCCCGATCGAGTAGGTGCCCTCGAATCTGGCGATCGATTTGCCATCGTCGAACTCGGCGAGGTTCGTGGTCGTGCCGCTGCCTCGCAGCCCTGCCAATTGACCAACGCCGCCGAGGTTCTCCCACGTGACGGTGCCATCAGGGAGCAGTTCCAGCGCAATCCACCAGACGTCGCCACGCGCGCTTATGCCATCACAAGATCCTCTGCCCCCGACCGGCTCATCATTCGCCGTGAACACGTACGTGGCGAAGCAGTCCTGGCTAGCTAGGTGAATCGGGTTACTAGGATCGTCAGTGACGACGGTCACGCTGAATCGCAGTCGCCGCACGACGTTGCCGTTGGCCAATGGAATCGCTTGCAGAACTTCTTGGGTGCCATTCACATATCCCGCTACCGGCTCGTCGGCCCTGACGCCACACGCAGCGGTGAGTAGGCAACCCATTAGGAGCCCACCCGTTGCCTTGGAATTGGAAACCAGCACTTCCCCCTCCCATGAATTCAATGCGCGCCAAAGTATAGGCCCGAGGCTCCGGTGGGTGCGACCCCCGTGGCAGGCTGAGTTCGCCCACAGCGTGCCGTGATCTTGATGTTCGGGTTTCGTAGACTTACAGATACGTACTGGAGGGGTACGTGAGCATACCTTTCGCTGCCTACGCCGGTGACGAGCCTTATGTCTTCGTCTGCTATGCGCATGACGATTCGGCAGCTGTCTATTCGGAGATCGGACGGCTGCACGATGCGGGCATCAACGTCTGGTATGACGAAGGCATATCGCCTGGGCGCGAATGGACTCAGGAACTCGCAGATGCCATCGATGGTGCGTCTCACGTTCTATTCTTCGTATCGCGCGCCTCAGCCGCCTCGCACAATTGCCGCAACGAGATTCAGTACGCGTCGACGCGGGACAAACAGATTGTCGCGGTTCATCTCGAGCCCACGGAACTTCCGGGCGGATTGGAACTGTCGATCGGGCTCAAGCAGGCAATTCTCAAACACGAGATGACCGATGGCGACTTCCACCGAAAGTTGACCTCCGCGCTCGGTTTATCGGCTAGAGCAACTGACGTGCCGCACCTCGAGATGGAGAGACGACTGCCACGCTGGCCCTGGGTACTGGGCGCCGGCGGCCTCATTGCTTCGGTGTTTGCGCTGTTGTGGCTGACAAGCGATGGCCAGGACCCAGTTCAACGGCCCACGATCGCAGTGCTACCGTTTGAAAATTTGAGCAACGACGTCGGGCAGGAGTATTTCAGCGACGGAATTGCGGAGGACATCCTGCAAGGGCTCGCGCGCAACCCGTCATTGGAAGTACGGGCTCGCACGTCATCGTTCTCCTTCAAGCGTAAGTTGCTCGACGCCGCCGACATCGCTGAGCAATTGCACGTTCGCTACCTCGTCAACGGCAGTGTGCGCAAAGTTGGCAACGACGTGCGGGTCGTCGCTCGCCTAACGGATGCCGAGCGGCAAGTCGACATCTGGAACGACCGTTATGACCGTACGTTGGCCGATGTGTTCGCGGTGATGGACGAGATCACGGCTTCGGTTCTCGATCGACTAAACGTGCACTTCGCTGCCGAGCCCAGGCGACAGCGCGATCCGCGTGCTTATGCGGCCTATCTGCAGGGCCGGTACCATCTGAATCGGCTGGAGCTGAGAGACGCAATCGTGGATCTCGAGCGGGCAGTGGACCTCGATCCAAGTAATGCTGATGCGTTCGCCGCGCTCGCGCAGATTTGGGCGACCTCTGACTACATGGGCCTCGCAAACTCGGAGGAACGTACGTTATCGCAGCGCTACGTCGACAAAGCGCTTGCGCTCGATGAGGATCACGCCAATGCCCGAGGCCTCGCGTCGAGCGGGTTGAGGGCGGGCGCGGCGATCGAGGAACTGGATCGACTCATCCGACAGTTTCCGAACGACCCAGAGATTTACTTCTACTACAGCGAGAGGTTACGCCAGATTGGACGAACCGACGTCGAGATCGCAGTGCTCGAACAGCGAACGATCATCGATCCCTTGTCGCCGCTCGCTTATCAACAGTTGGGATATGCACGACAGTTTTCCGGTGACTACGACGGGGCGCTAGTCGAGTACAAAAAAGCGGAGCGCCTTGGCTTGCCGGTGCCCCTGGACCTGTCGCTCGTTTGGCTGGCCGTAGGCGACCTGGCGGCACTGGAAGTGGAACTGGCGCGCCCGCTGTCGGATTGGAGAAGCAGTCTCTGGCGAGATTTGATGGCGGCGGAGGCATTTCGCGTCCGCGGCGACGTGGGTCGGATGGAGCAGGCAATCGCCGAGTTCGAGCCCTCTCTGTCGGCGTCGAGGTCGCTCGGGCCGTCAAACTTGGTGCGGTCATGGATAGCCATGTTGAGGGGTGACTTCGAACGAGCCGTTATGTATTACCGTTCCGCCCTCGTTCACGGTGAGGAAGCGGCGCTGGACGACATTCAAGGCTCGCGTGGCATGCGAGCACGTTATCCCGAGTTCTTCGCTGATCCTGGTTACGCCGCGATGCTAGACGAGTTCGGCTTGGACCCCGAGACGATCTCGACAATTACGGTTCCGCCGCTGCCGTTCACGACACCCGAGCGACATTGAGAGATTCTCCTCTGGAATTTGCGCTTACGCTTCTGCCCTCGGCCGGGAGCCCGTGCCTCCGGCGCTGCGGTAACATAGAAGCCATGCCCAGGTGTTGGAACTGGTAGACAGGCAGGATTTAGGTTCCTGTGTCCTCGTGACGTGTGGGTTCGAGTCCCACCCTGGGCACCAAAAACGGACGACAGGGTCGCAGACGCCCGGCCCGGACTACGCGGGCTTACTGGATCTGGTGAGCTAGAGCCTGAGGCTTCGCCTCGAAAAGTACCTTCAGGAGGAATATCCCACCCCAAAAACATCGGCACACTGCCAACGTCTGCTCCGGGTCGACATTGGGATCGTAGATCGCTACGTCGAGAGCATGCTCGCACAAGGGTTGTGATAGCCGCCCAAGCTTCGTGTAGCTTCAGCTGCGCGCTCGCCTTCGCAAGCGTTCGCTGCAGCAAGGTGTTAACCGCACCCAGACGAGGACGCGGCTTTGAAAATGCGCCCATCAATCCGACGAGGCAATGCTGGCAAGTTGCCATCATCTGGTGCGGTCCACTTTCGGTTAATCACGGACATGAGACATGCAACCGATCGTTAGTGAAAACTCAAACTTTCGCCTCGATTACAGAAAATCCTGACGGCAACGACACGACATCCGTCATGCACATGCCCGAATCCTCTAGCAGACGCGAGAAATCGTCCTCGCGACGAGCGCTACCGTTCGTAAATGCCAATACCAACAGGTCGTTCAGTGCTCCCATGAGCGATGATGACAACGTCTCCATGATTAGTAACCGACCTGCATCAGAAAGTGATGCCCTGCAGTTGCGGAGAATCCTGCACACGTCTTCGTCGGACCAATCCATTAACACGCGTTTCAAGATGATTGTGTCTGCGCGAAACGGAAGTGATTCGAGCATGTTCACGTCAACCACCTGGCACCGGTCGAGGAGGTTCGCGGTTCCCAGTACTTGACGTGCCTCTTCGGCGACTGCCGGCAAATCGGCAAGCACGCCTCGCTTGTCGGGGTATTGGCTGAGAATCTCGCGCAAGAACGTACCATTGCCGCCTCCAACATCTGCGATGGTCTTTGCTGACGAGAAGTCGATACGGTTCAATACGCGGAGTTCTCTACGTGTTGCAGCCGCCAGGGCTGAATTTAGGATTGCTGCATCGTCGGGGTGTTCGGTCATGTATCCGTAAAAGTCATCCATGCACGGGTAGCCGGTTCGTATGCATTCCGTCAGCCGACCAACACCATCACGACTCCAATCACTCGCATCCATTACAACAAAATCTCGGACGGAATCGGGAACGCCACTGCGCAGGACCTCAGATATCTCGGACTGGCTGAAGCACAACGGTTCAACCTCTTCAAATACCCCTACGATTGCAAGGCACCGCAGCAGTCGCAAGAGCGATACGCGGTCTGCACCAGTCTCCTCTGCGAGAACATCGACGGTCCGTGGACCGTCCGCGAGGTAATCCGCCAGATTCAGTTGTACAGCCACCATGATCGCGTTCGATATGAGGCGAGCACGAGTCAATCCGATTACGACATCCGCCGCTGTATCCCCTTCGAAAAGTGAGTCAACATTTGCTCTCATGTTGCATCCGCCAGGTTGTTTGTGAGTTTTGACATTAAACGGCCGCTTTCTTTGCAGAGTGCTCGATAACAGATGTGCTGGTTAGAGGTGAGGCAATCTCAGTTTCCTTGCTAACGACCGAATTCGGGTTGGGACAGACATTGGTCCGTGTTGCGCGTTGGACGTCCGGTTTTGGCCATTAGCTGCCCTTCGTCCTATCGAATAATATCCCCATTGGCTTCATCGGGAGGGCGACGATGGTTGATTGGGAAGCGATCGGGGCTATTGGCGAGCTAGTCTCGGCAGTGGCTGTCGTCTCTACGCTGATCTACCTGGGAAGACAACTTCACTCGACGGCGAAACAACAGAAACTGGAAGGTCATCGTTCCATCAGCGAGGAGTTCAATCGAATCAACGAAGTTTGGCTAGACATAGAAAAATCAGGAATGTTGATCCGGGCGTGGTCAAATTGGGAGACCGCGACAGCTCAAGAACAGCCCCTCGCCTGGGTGTTCTTCACAAAGGTGTTAAACCATC
>QJXZ01000279.1 GCA_003248125.1 Gammaproteobacteria bacterium
TCTTCAACGGTCACCCGGATCTGCGTCGAATCCTGACCGATTACGGCTTCATCGGTCATCCTTTCCGCAAAGACTTCCCGATCTCCGGCAATGTCGAGATGCGCTACGACCCCGAAAAGGGTCGGGTCGTTTACGAACCCGTCAGCATCGAGCCGCGCACGCAGATCCCGAAGACGATTCGCGAGGACAACCGCTACTCGGCGGATCTCAAGGACCCGGGCAATGCCTGAGATCCAGAACTTTACGATCAATTTCGGTCCGCAGCACCCGGCTGCGCATGGCGTGTTGCGTCTCGTGCTCGAGATGGACGGCGAGGTCATCCAACGCGCGGATCCGCATATCGGTCTGCTGCATCGAGCGACCGAGAAGCTTGCGGAAACGAAACCGTTCAATCAGTCGATCGGCTATATGGATCGGCTGGACTACGTGTCGATGATGTGCAACGAGCACGGGTACGTGCTCGCGATCGAGAAGCTGCTCGGTGTCACGCCGCCGGAGCGTGCGCAGTATATCCGCGTCATGTTCGACGAGATCACACGCATTTTGAATCACCTGATGTGGCTCGGCGCGCATGGCCTCGACATCGGCGCGATGACGATGTTCCTCTATTGCTTCCGCGAGCGCGAAGACCTCATGGACTGCTATGAGGCTGTGTCCGGCACACGCATGCATGCGACCTATTATCGGCCGGGCGGCGTATTCCGGGATCTGCCGGAGCGTATGCCCAAGTTTCAGCCGTCTCAGTATCGCAGCGAAAAAGACCTCAAGCGCTTGAATGCGGCGCGTTCCGGCTCGCTGCTCGATTTCATCGAGGACTTTACCGAGCGCTTCCCGGCCTGCGTCGCCGACTACGAGACGCTGCTGACGGACAACAGGATCTGGAAGCAGCGCACGGTCAATATCGGCGTCGTGAGCCCGGAGCGTGCCAAGCAGCTCGGCTTCTCGGGTCCCATGCTGCGTGGTTCCGGTATCGTCTGGGATCTGCGCAAGATGCAGCCCTACGAGGTCTACGATCGCCTCGACTTCGACATCCCAGTCGGCACGAACGGCGATTGCTACGACCGCTATCTCGTCCGCATCGAAGAGCTGCGTCAATCGAATCGCATCATCAAGCAATGCGTCGACTGGCTGCGCGAGCATCCCGGGCCGGTGATCCTCGACGACCACAAGATCACGCCGCCGGCGCGTATCGAGATGAAGGACGACATGGAGTCGCTGATCCATCATTTCAAATTGTTCACTGAAGGATATTGTGTGCCGGAAGGCGAGGCCTACGCCGCGATCGAGCATCCCAAGGGGGAATTCGGCGTCTATCTCGTTTCCGACGGCGCGAACAAACCCTATCGAGTCAAGATTCGCGCGCCGGGTTTCGCGCACTTGGCCTCGATGGACGAGATGGTCGCAGGCCATATGCTCGCAGACGTCGTCGCCGTGATCGGCACGCAGGACGTCGTTTTCGGGGAGATCGATCGGTGAGCACCGCGGTGGATCAAGTGCTTTCGAGTCACGTCCGTGAAGAGATCGATCATTGGGTCGAGAAATTTCCAGAAGGCCGGCAGCGGTCTGCGGTCATCGCGGCATTGCAGGCGGCGCAGCACGAGAATAACGGGTATCTGACGCCCGAGATCATGGATGCAGTCGCGGCTTACTTGCAGCTACCGCCAATTCAGGTCTACGAGGTCGCGACGTTCTACTCGATGTTCGAGACGAAGGTGGTTGGGCGCCACAGCATTTCAGTCTGCACGAACATCTCGTGCTGGCTGCGCGGTGCCGATGACATCGTCGGTCACATCGAAAGGAGGCTCGGAATCAAGGTCGGTGAGAGCACATCCGACGGCAAGTTCTACCTCAAGCGCGAGGAGGAATGCCTGGCAGCGTGCTGCGGCGCGCCGATGATGATGGTCGATCATCATTACTACGAGAATTTGACGCCGGCGAAAGTCGACGAAGTGTTGGATTCGCTGGATTGACGGCAGACATGGCAAATCATCCGCGAAATCAGGTCTGTTTCACGTCGCTCGGAATCGAGAAGGAACGTTGGTCGCTCGCAAGCTATCGCTCCATCGGCGGCTACGAAGCGTGGCAAAAAGTGCTCGACGGCAAGCTCGACCGGGCCGCGATCATCGACGAGGTCAAAGCGTCTGGCCTACGCGGGCGAGGCGGCGCCGGGTTTCCGACGGGGCTCAAATGGAGCTTCATGCCCAAGGACGACCGCCAGAAGTACCTCGTCTGCAATTCCGACGAGAGCGAGCCGGGCACGTGCCACGATCGCGACATTCTGCGCTTCAACCCGCACGCCCTCGTCGAAGGCATGGCCATTGCCGGTTACGCGATGGGTGCAACGGTCGGGTACAACTACATTCGCGGCGAGTTTCTCGGCGAGCCGGTGCCCCGCTTCGAAGGCGCACTGCGCGAGGCCTACGACGCCGGTTTGTTGGGCAAGAACATCAAAGGATCGGGAATCGACTTCGATCTCCACGCATTCGTCGGCGCGGGTGCCTATATTTGCGGCGAGGAGACCGCGTTGCTCGAGTCGCTCGAGGGCAAACAGGGCAAGCCGCGTTTCAAGCCGCCATTTCCGGCCAACTACGGGCTCTACGGTGCGCCGACGACGATCAACAACACGCAGAGTCTCGCGTCGGTGCCTGCGATCATTCGCAACGGCGCCAAATGGTTCGCCGAACTCGGCGTCGAGGGCTCCGGCGGCACGGCGATTTTCTCCGTGTCCGGCCATGTCGAAAAACCCGGCAATTACGAGCTGCCGCTCGGGATTCCATTCCGGGAGTTGCTCGAAATCGCCGGTGGCGTACGCGGCGGACGCAAGCTCAAGGCCGTCATTCCGGGTGGCTCGTCAGTGCCGGTACTGCGTGCCGAGGACATCATGGATCTGACGATGGATTTCGACACGCTGAAGAAAGCCGGCTCTGGCCTCGGCACTGGTGCGACGGTCGTCATGGACGAGACGACGTGCATGGTCAAAATGCTGCGCCGTATCTCGCGGTTCTATTTTGCCGAGTCGTGCGGACAATGCACGCCGTGCCGCGAAGGCACGGGCTGGCTCTACCGCATGTTGACGCGAATCATCGACGGCAAAGGCACACCGAACGATCTCGATATGCTGCTCAACGTAGCCAACAAGATCGAGGGGCATACGATCTGCGCGCTCGGCGATGCCGCCGCATGGCCCGTGCAGAGTTTCCTGAAACGCTTCAGGCACGAGTTCGAATACATGATTGAGCATGGCGGTCGCAGCATCGTCGATGCGCCCGAGACGGAGGCGGCCTGAGCGCGGCCATGAGCGACGATACGGTCAATATCGAAGTCGACGGTGTGCCCGTCCAGGCCCGGCGCGGTCAGATGATCATCGAGGTCACGGACCGCGAGAACGCGTATGTGCCGCGATTCTGCTATCACGACAAGCTGTCGATCGCCGCAAACTGTCGGATGTGCCTCGTCGAGGTCGAGAAAGCGCCGAAGCCGCTGCCGGCTTGCGCGACGCCCGTCGCGGAGGGCATGAAGATCTTCACGCGTTCGCA